>NZ_JAHOOJ010000040.1:0-20912 GCF_019132535.1 Erysipelatoclostridium sp. DFI.2.3
AAGTCAGTATAACCCTTGATGAATTGGGCATACTGATAATACATAAACAGATGATGATTAGACATGATTCGTCATCTACTATCTAAACCTGTCGATTTTTACTTACACATAATTCTTCACATTCCCGCTTTATAGCTGTTTTTGTTAGCTTATATGCCTTGGTTTGTTAGCTTATAAAGGCTACGTGTTAACATGCTGCATCCGGTTCTGTGGTAGCTTGCTTCATGGATCAATCCAGCTGATCCAATGGCAAGACCCCACCCCCTCCCTATAGGGCAGATCGCATATACCCCCTTCTCAGTCCCACCACCAAATTTTTTGTAAAAAGGCGCATACTTTTCTCTCTATTTTAGCCCTTAAAACTTCCCATTTGAGACCTACTTGGTGTATACTTAAAACAGCAGGAAAAAGGTGGTAAATTGCATACACGACTATGCATACTGATAGGAGAGGATTTCTATGATATTTGAACAAAATGAATTATGTGAAATATATGTAAACCTTTTTAATTGGCTTGCTGGTCATTCTTCAGGGAAAAGCCACGCTTATAAAAGTTACCATAACAGTATGGATAAAAAAATATGGAAGCCATTATTCTCTAAAATTGAAGAAATCCAGATTAAAGAGACAAAAACAAAAGAAGAAATTGATTTTTTAGAAAAAGTGATATATAGAGGTGATATGCATAGGTTACAAATCGCAAAAAAAATGAAGAACGGATATATTGACCATAGAGAAAATTATTTTTCATGGTCTAAAACCATTAATGGTGTTACAGCAAAACCACTTTCATACTGTGGTAATTGTCTGCATATATTAGCTAACACAAAAAATGAATATGCGTTTGATGTATTTGGATTCTTATATCATATTATTACTTATAGATATAAATTTATACCATCTCAAGATTACGATATAAGAATTTTATGCCGGTACGAGGAGGAAGAAGAAATAGTATTCCCTGTTGCAAAAAATACTATAATTTCTGTAAGTATTGAAAATGTTAAAGATTTAAACAAATATCCTAATAATAATTTGATTAAGGAGAATGAATGGTTTAGAAAGTAATAAATACTATTCAATCACAATTTATGTAGAAATAAAGCGGGAACACTGGCTCACCGGTGATGCGGTGAGTGACGAAGCGTTAAGTGTTGGTGTACAAGAGGCGGTAAGGTACACAGAAGACCTTTCAACTTGCGGGAGCTGCATTAGTGCCAACATAGCGGCCGTAGCGCCGATAGTAGACTGAACACCTCTCATGGAAGTGTCCCATTCAGTCTTTTTTATGGCTTAGCTTGGTATCTGGAAATCTTTCGGAGGTCATGTTGTTGGCAATAAATACTTTCCATTAAGCCAATAATAACCAAGTTCACAGTTATGGAAGCTGTGAAACCTTTAATTGGGTATCGTTACGAGTTTGGAACCGCATATATAACGATGCCTACCTATCAGTGATGATGACTTGGCGGTTCAAGGAAATTAGCTTGATAGGATTATTTGTATCAGTGGCGGAATAGGTAGACGCATAGTATAACAACAGCTTGCGTGGTAAAGTACACGAAGAGTATGGCGAGATGCATTTCGACTGGTGCATTATGCAAGGTGCAAATCCCTGCCTGATACAATTTATCTGATCCACGAACGTGGAAACAGGATTGAGAACGCATTGCGTTGTCTGAACAGCGGTAAGGAATCTTACGGGACTTACTGCGGCCGTGGCGGCAGGCTGAAGACCGTTGCTCTGGAGTGTATGCTGAACGCTATCCCCTCTACGGCAGGAGGAAAAGCCAATTATAAAGCACATAGAAGCCGCCCGTTATATGGGAATCGGTTGTACATGTGCTTTTCTATTTGCTCAATTTGATAGATTTCATAACCTCGGCATAAGGGGAATCGCTTACTGAAACCGGATGCCAAAGACGATAGCAGACAGTCACCGGCTTAAAATCTGCACATACACGGAAAAAGGGAGAGAACCTCCCTTTATATACCTCTGGTGTAAAGGAAACATAACGGTCTCCAAAACCGTTGCTCTCAGTTCAATTCTGAGGAGGTATGCCAATATTTCCGATTAGCCAAATGGAAAGGCAATGGACTTTGAATCCATGAGTTCTGGTTCGACCCCAGAATCGGAAACCATTTAACACTTCTGAGCGGTTGTATTTGAGATTAAAGTAGCCAAGCATCAGATAGGCTTGCTTAAATACGTAGAACGATACCACGCTCATTCGTATACACGGTTTCACTCAAATAATAGAGTGATGTGGCAGTACATGGTTTTTCTCCTCCAACTTGCGTAAATATACCTCCCTTTCTGTTTTTATCCTTTATGTCTATGTACTGCAAAATACAAAAAAGCTGCACAGTACCTATCGCCTTGTCTGTGTGGCAAATCATTAACTATTTTTTTATATCCCTTTTCATGCTATATTATTATAGAAAGGGTGGATGAAAATGATTAAAGAATTTCTAAATTGTTTAACGGCAAATCAACAGCCGAAGTATCACGTATCAGAAGAAAGGGATATTACATTAGATAGAAAAAAGATAATTTATTTAGTTAATCAAATTGAATATTTTACCAACTATAGAAAAGAACGTTTCTATATAGCGATTTTCCTTTCTGTTTTAGTAGCATTAGAAATTGCCATGGTTATTGTGAAATATGAGGTCATAATAAGGGTAATGGAAAGCATAATGGCTCCTCTGATAATATCAGGAATGATACTCTATATGGAAACTAAAGGTGATTCATACATTGCTCTAATGAATTATGAAAATGAATTATATGATATATGTGAATACATAAGGTTAAATGATAGCCTAAAAGAAAATGAATATTATATATTATTATATATCAATACGAATAAAGAGAAATATACAAGAAAAAATCCATTTGATGCAGATAAAGCGAGAGGTTTAAAATGAAAGTGAGATGATGGTGATGAAAGTCATGTATTATATGGAGGTTAAATGAAGACGATTGAATTAATTAACATCCTTCTTGAACAACGTGACTGCAAAAGATACCAAAATCTGGATGATTTATTTGAACTTCTACGAATATATGAGCCTGAAGACATGGTGCATGCACACCGGCTTAATAAGGTAGTTCGTGATGTGTCTGTAAAGCAATCAAAAAATGCATTTTTACCAATATCAGAGAGAGAACGTTTCATACAACTGTATAAGCGTTCTCTTTTATTTGATGCGCCGATAGATTTTGATGCGTATTTGCTTTATGTAGAATTTGATCGGGACCCAGATAAACGATTCTATTTGCCACGGCGAAAAATTCTAAAGGATAAGCTTATTCGGCACCTTCAGGACTTAGCCGATGATGTGATAGACATATTAACGATTTCAATGCCACCAGGTACCGGTAAATCAACTGCCGGTATTTTCTTTTTATCATGGCTAATGGGAAGGAATCCAGAAAAATGTAATCTAGCATCTGGTCATGCTGACGGATTGACCAGAGGTTTTTATGATGGTGTTATGTCTATAATCACTGACCCCGAGTATCTTTGGCACGATGTGTTTCCCGATGTTCAATTGGTCAATAAAAGTGCAAAATATGAAACACTTGATTTGGATAAGGTTAAGCGATTTCCTTCGTTAACTTGTAGAGCTATAGATGGATCATTGACTGGAGCAACACGATGTGAAGGAATACTTTATGTCGATGACCTTGTATCCGGTATAGAGGAAGCTTTGTCTATTGATCGTATGGACAGGCTGTGGATGAAATACTTTAATGATTTGAAGTCACGTAAGAAAATGAAGTGTAAAGAACTCCATATAGCAACACGATGGTCTGTACATGATCCTATCGGTCGGCTTGAAAGAGATAACGAAAATAATCCTCGAGCAAGATTTATTTGCATTCCAGCTCTGGATGAAAATGGTGAATCCAACTTCAATTATGATTTTGGCGTAGGCTTTGATACTGAGTATTTCAAAAACATTGAGAAAGATATGGATGAAGTATCATTCTTGGCGCTTTATATGAATCAGCCTATTGAGCGTGAAGGACTACTGTTTCCGGAAAAAGAACTCCGGTATTTCAATGGGATACTTCCGCAGATTAAACCAGATTGTATATATTCCGCATCTGACGTTGCGTGGGGCGGTGGAGATAGCTATTCACAACCATTTGGTTATCAGTTTGGTGAAGATGTATACATCCCTGATTGGATATTTGATAAAGGCGATAAGACAGTGACAAGACCAAGAGTAATTGGCAAAATGTCGCTACATAAACCACATCTATCAAAATTTGAAGCAAACAATGGTGGCCATGAGTATTCAGATAAAGTGGATGAAGAATTGAGGAAGATTGGCGTTCATATGAATATCACATCGGAAGTGTCTCCGAGCAATAAGTCAAAGTTATCAAGGATAATCAGATGGGCACCGGATATAAAACGCTTCATCTTTGTTGATAAAGCCAATAGAAGTAAGGAATACGACAAGGCAATGAAAGAATTGACAACGTTTCTTCAGACAGGGAAATCACCACATGATGATTCTCCGGATAGCCTCGCTATGCTGGCAGAATTGATATATGAAGGTGGAACAAGTTATGAAATCGGTGATAGGCCGTTTTAGAAAGGAAAATTGTATGAAAAAGAAAAGCAGAGAGATTAGAGCAGCGCCGCCTGCACCATGCAGTAAGAAAACAGAGTGCAAAGGTAGAGTATGCAGCAATCCGGCATGTGAAGACTGGCGCATCTATAGAAACAAGTATTTAATCAAAGGGTAAGCAGCACTATATGTGCTTTTTTATTACCAGAAGGGAGGTGGATAGATGATAGAAATAGAATTGTTTGGCAGACAGGAAATATTCATACCACGGCAAGAAATAACGGAAGAAACACTTCCTAAAATATTGGCAAGGGCAATGGCTATCCATTCTACCAATGCAGCGCAGATACATTATCTTTGGAATTACTATAAGGGAAAGCAACCTATTCTTGAAAGAGTAAAGAGAGTACGACCCGAAATATGCAATAAGCTAGTAATCAATCATGCGTATGAAATCATGAATTTCTACATGGGATATGTTTTTGGTGATCCTATCCAGTATGTGCAGCGAGGAATACACGGCGCAAAAGAAGGATACTCCGATGTAAACAATGTATCTATGCTTAATGAGCTTATGGCTGATGATGATAAAGCTTCAAAAGACCGGGAGTTAGGTGAATGGATGCTTGCCTGCGGTGTCGGATACCGGATGACAATGCCGGCAGTTGATGACGATGCAGTATTTGAAACTGAGATATTAGACCCTAGAGTTACATTCGTTGTGAAGGATACTGGCTTTGGTAAGAAGCCTTGGCTTTGTGTGACATTTAATAAAAAGATGAACAAGGGATTTGAGTATTATGAAATGTTCGGATATACCAAGGATGTGTTCTTCGCCTGTGAGGAATTCAATTCCACGTTTCGGAAGTATCGAATTGTAAATCATGTCTTAAACCGTTTACCTATTGCTGAATATCCGTTAGGTACCGTCAGGCTTGGCGCTTTTGAACCGGTGCACTCTATTATGAATGCTATTAACAATATGGAATCAAATAGAAGTGATGGTGTTGAACAAAAAATTCAAAGTTTCTTAAAATTTTTAAATTGTGATATCGTCCCAGAAAAATTCGATGAATTCAGGGAAAAAGGCATGATAAAGATTAAGGTTCCACAAGGTAGTAGAGGCGATGTTGAATATGTAGAGGTTGATTTAAACCAAACGGATTCACAAATATATGTAGATTCCTTATACCAAAAAATGCTGCAAATTGCAGGTGTACCAGACAGAAATGCTTCCGCCGGTGGAAATACCGGGCAAGCACTTATTATCGGTCAGGGATGGTCTAACGCCGAAGCTAGAGCGAAATCCATAGAACTTTCATTCAAGCGTAGTGAAAAGCTGTTTTTGAAGATGGTACTGAGAATTATCCAGGATACGTTGAATGTAGAGCCACAATTAAGGCAGCTGAAACTTTGGGATATTGATATCAAGTTCACACGAAATAAAACGGACAGCATACTAGTTAAGGCACAAGCGTTACTTAATCTGCTGGAAGCAGGAGTGCATCCACGTATTGCATTTACTATTTGTGGACTGTTTAACGACCCAGAGCAGGCGTATGTTGATTCACAGCCATACTTAAATGCCAAGTGGCTAAGAGATTTGAAGACGAATGTACAAGAAGGCAATATCAAAAATGAAAATGATGTATTGCCTAAACTTCCGGTAACCGGATAATGACCTGAATAAGTCATTACGAAAATAAACTGTTCATTTTTTATTGGTCTTTTACTGCTAGACCTAAAACAAGAAGACGTCAGGAGATGGAGAACTCCTATAAAAGCCTAGATGGAAAGGATTGAGTAATTATGACAAAAGAACAATTATTAGCTGCCGGGCTTACAGAAGAACAAGCAGACAGTGTACTTGCAATGAGGGGAAGCGAGTTGACAAATCTTAGAAACCAGATTTCTGATTTAACACAGCAAAATACGCAGTTACAGGCTGATTCTGCTGAATTAGCAACCTTGAAACAGCAGAATTTAACAGCAGAGCAATTACAGCAGCAGGCCATTGACGAAGCTAATGCTGAAAAAGAAAAATATCAGAAGATGGCAAATAAACTGGAAGTTGAAAAAGTCCTGATTACTGCCGGCATGCAGGAAGATGATTATAAGGATTTTATCGACGGTATTGTTACAAGTGATAAAGATGCATCTGTATCTGTAGCAACAGCTATGGCAACGACCTTTAAAACAAAAATGGCGGCCGCTGAAGCGCAGGCAAAGAACGATCAGCTGAAAAATACACCACGCCCAGATGGCGGAGATGGTAGCAACGGAGAAACGAAACCAAAAGATGTTCAGTTGGCAGAACAACTGGCTCAAACCGCTAATACGCAGGGTGGATTCACAGCATATTTGAAAGGAGAATGAAATAATGAAGGTGACTTATAGAGAGTTTGGTAGTGGAATCAACGTAGTAAGTAATGAGCATTTTGTTGCTATTCCATATCATGTTGATTTTAGCGAAGTAACAGAAATAGCGTATGGTGAAGTAAAAGTAGTTAAGGCAGGAACACCAATGGCAAAGAATGGCATCAAGGCCACGGTAACAGAAGGAAAATCAAACGCTATCGGTATACTGATGCATGATGTGTATGATGATAACCCAAATACTTCATTGATAGTACATGGTTTTGTCGATAAAGCAAAGGCAGAGAAAAATACTGGTGAGGATTACGATGAAGCTACACTGGCGGCATTGCCGATGATTCAACTTTTATAGGAAAGGAGATTGAAAAAAATGAGATTGATTGATGTATATAGCGCCAAAGCGTTAGCAGCTTATTTTACGCATGCGCATAGTAATGACAGACCATATCTTGGACTGACATTATTTCCGAGAAAGAAAAAGATGGGATTGGATTTAAAATGGATCAAGGGATATAAGGGGTTGCCTGTACCACTGAACCCAAGCGCATTTGATACGAAATCAAAAGGCAGAGGGAAATTGAAAATGCAGGATGTTAGCACACAGATGCCTTATTTTAAGGAGCATGTAATGGTTGATGAAGAAGATGAACAGGAAATCTTACGTGTTACTGAGGCTGGCGATCCGTATGCTCAGCAGGTACTTGACCACATCTATACTAAAGCAGATGATTTAATTATTAGCGCAGATGTCGTAGCTGAACGTATGATTTGGATGCTTCTGGCAGCAGAAAATGGTAAACCTGGTATTGATATCACAGCTGATGGTGCGAGCTATCAGTATGATTATGATGAATCTGGAGAGTACAAGGCAGAGCACTTTGTGGAATTGACAGGCACAGATATGTGGAGTGATCATGAAAATTGCGATCCTATTGCAGATGCTCAGATGGTAATTGATAAAGCATTGGCAAAAGGTGTTATTCTTAAGGCAATGGTCATTAGTCCTAAGACGATGAGTAATCTTGTTAAAAGTAAGAAAATTGCTTCATATATCCTTGCTCAGAACTCAACAGCAAACATTTATATGAACAAAGCCAGAGTCAAAGAAGTCTTTAAAAACGAACTCAATATTGAAATTATTGTTTATGAAAAGCTCTTTAAAGACTATGATGGCAAAGACAAGGCATATTACCCTGATACGATGGCCACATTCTTACCAGAAGGCGCTTTAGGTAATCTGTGGTATGGAACATCCCCGATTGAGCGAAAGGCGTTGGGATCAAAAGATGCCAATGTATCTCAGGTTAATACTGGAGTAAACATTATGGTAACTCAGGAACATGATCCTGAAAATACAAAGACAGTGGTAGATGAAATCGTATTGCCGTCATTTGAATGTATGGATTCAGTATATTTGCTGAAGCATAGTGCGTAGGAGGTAAATGAATATGGGAAGACCGACTAATGCTGAAATCGCTGCAAAGAAAGCCGCAGAAGAAGAAAAACGTAAAGCTGATGCATTGGCTCAGCAAATTAATGGTGCTGAAGAAAGCGAGAGTGATTATGCTAACAATGCAAATCCTGATGTCGCTCAGGATGACGGTAAAAAGGTTCCGACTGACCTGCCAGAAGATAAACCGGAACCGGTAACCGCAGAACCTGTAGAAGATATGCCAGAATCAACTATCACAGCGCCTACTTCTAAAGCAGATTATGTAACATACGATCACACGGTCAAAGTAAACGGAAAATTCTACGCAACTGGTGAAAAAGTACCAGTACACTAGGTTGGTTCATGATGACCTATGATGAGCGAAAGCAATTACTCTTCCGCCGGATAAAGGATGGTCTTCCTGCTGATCTGCTTGTGAATCAAGGAGATGTCATGCCATTGAGCATTGACACTCCTTTGGTTCCATTTAATGCTGAATTGAGTCAGTATCTTGATGATTTAATGCTCATGGCTAGAGAAATCATCTTTGAAAACCAGTATCCATTTGACGATCAAGAGAGACCGGCTGATGTCATGCCAAGATATCACATGTTGCAAATACGTATCGCTATAGAAATCTTTGTTAAAGAAGGGGCGGAGGGAGAAATCGTTCATTCTGAAAGTGGTGTATCCAGAACTTACACAAGTTCTGATATATCACCTGCACTTTTGAATCAGATAACTCCTATGTGCAGCGTATGAGGATGTTGAGCAGAAACAAGCAGCGGTTATATATTGCATCACAAATTATGGATGATGAGCTTGTGGATTCACATGGAAATCGACCATTTGATAAACCGTTTTTATTTTGTGAAAATCTGGCCAGTGTAGATGGGAAATCTGAAAAAGAAGAATATGGTGATCGTGTGAGAAATATGTATAAATCGGTTGTCATGCGTAAGAAGTGGGAAGGCAGCATCAAAGAAAACGATGTAGCATATCTGGATGGCATTACACCGGATGGAGAAGCTCAGAACGGTGCACATGCAAATTATCGTGTCGAATCCGTAAGAAACACATCATTGAACATGATGACTGTTTATTTTGATAAATTGCCGTAAAGAGAGGGGTAATGCAGTGAAATTGGTAAATGTTAAGAATCCGAATGTTGAAATTGATATTCGTGATTATCTGGTGCCGGACTATCTTGGCACCCATGAATGGAAGTTGCCTGATAAAAAGGTGAATAAGAAACAGTCAAGCAAGCAATTTGATATTCAGAAGGATAAGAAAGAAGATAAGTAATGTCTGTAATCAAAAGACACTTTCAAGTCAATTTGAAAGGTATGAAGCTCATGCAGAAGAAAATTGATAATCTGCAAAATGCTATGCCACAACTTGGACAAAGATTCATAGAAATGTCGCTTGATTATCTGTATGAGAGAGCTGCTTATTACATTGAGTCTTCTACTGGCAACGGTGGATATGAACCAACTGGTGAGTTATTGGCTGGCTTGAAAAAGGATTATGAGTTAAGTAAAGTGTTTAATGACTGTGTTCATGCAGCTTGGGTTGAATTTGGTACTGGAATGATTGGCTCCGGCACACATCCAAACCCTCCTACCGGTTATCAGTATGATGTCAATGCACATGGTGAACAAGGATGGACATATCCGGGTGACGATGGTAAGTTTTATCATACTCAGGGATTAACTGCACACCGGTTTATGTATAACGCTATTACTGATTATCGAATGAACTACAAAAAGATTTTCAGCAAGGCGTTCAACGAAGTGGTGGGAGGTGCTATCTAATGAATCAGGAATATTTTAATATCGTCTTCCAAGGGTTGAAAGAGCATATCACAACACATAGCGAAATTAAGGTAAAGGTATTAGACAGGCCGAACACGGAAATATATCCGAAAATCGTTGTAACTGAAATAACGAATACATCAACTTTAAATCTGGGTAGGATGGAGTCATATTCATTACTAGGCTATGAAATAGGCATTTATGCAAAAAACGCAACAATCAATGGAAAGGCTATAGATGCTATGGATATTGCTCGCTATCTACAAGGGATTGTAGCGGATTTTATGGACTATGAGCTGCATATGAAACGGGCAATGGCTGACTATAAGGATAATATTGATAATTCACTGTACTGCATCATTATGCGGTATAACGCAAAGGGCAGCGACTATCGGAGTCGCTTTTATTAAGAAAGGAGTTCATTATTATGAATGGTTTGGATTTTGGGATACAAAAAATGACAGAGCGCTTTTTTTCAGGAATGGGTTCATGTCTTTGTTATAAAAATGAAAGTGGTAAATTTTCTGTTCTAGTATTAACAGAAACGGTACCGGCTTTTGCTTCAACACCTGAAGCTATTGAAGCAAAATATACTACTTCTGATACAACAACAAAAATCGAGGGTATGAAAACATTGGAGGACAAGGAATTTGAATTTTTTGTACACCGTGATTCAATCAATCGTTTAGAAAAACTTAAAGGCAAGGAATTGGAATTACTGCGTGTTAACGCTGATCTAACTGGTGAACGTGTCAATGGTACATTGTCTTATACTATGTCTGATAGTCAGAATGGCGAAGCTCAAAAAGGTAATATCAAGATTACTCCTACGGACTATATTGGTTATGTTGAGAATGTATTACCTCTGGTACAAGCTACTGTCACCTTTAAAACACCGATTGATTGGAAATGCGAGTTGGATAAAACGGATGGTACGTATACAAAGGATATCGAATTGAATTTTGCCGAAGGAACATTCACAGCTACAGTAAAAGATTCAACTATTGCTACAGCTGCTGTTTCAGATAATAAATTAACAATCACAGGTAAGGCAGAAGGCTCTACGATTGTTACCCTGAAAGCTTCTTGTGAAGGTTATGCTTCATGGGAAACTACAATCTTAGTTATCGTTCCAAAGGCAGTGGTAGCACCTGGATCGTAAGAATCGAAACAACAGCGCTCGGTCAATGCCGGGCGCTTGTAATTTAATAGGAGGAAAACAAAAATGAATATTTGGACATATAAGTATAACGGAAAGGACTATCCTTTCAAATTGACTCGTGCCGCTCGAAAGGCCATCAATGAATTACAGTTTAAAGTCTTTGAAGAACTACAGAACCCGGAAATAATAACAATGACAGGAGAATTGGGAGAGATTCAACAAAAGCTAAATGCTGCTAAAATGGAAGATAACAAGAGTGAGGTGGCTCAGTACGCAGCAGAATTGAATGCTTTATCAACTAAGATGATGCCATTTATGAAAGATTTTATTAGATTACAGTCTAACGAAATTGATCCTGAAGAAATTGCAGCAATCCTGCTGAAAGAGAATAAAGACCTGAAAGGGGAAGTGACGGATCAGTTCATTGATGACATGTTCGACGATATGGTGAATACTCTTGGTATAGAGAAATTCGACGAAAAGATGGTTGAGATTACAGCTAGAGTTTTTACAGTAATCCAGTCACTGCAAGACAAACTGGAAGCAATCAACAATGTGAAAACAGAGAAGACCAAGAATCCTCTGCCGATGTCGTAGTCTATAAGAGCTATGAAGAATACTGCTATGCAGTAATGATTCCAATAGCTATCGAAGCAGGTATGCCATTGGATGAATTTTGGTACGGCGAAGAAGAATTATTCTATTCTTATGCGAAGGCGTATCGTAATCGTGTCAATTACACATCGTGGATGAATAATCTCTATGCCATGAAAGCATTAGAGGTTGTTGTGAATAATCTAATGCCTAACGCTGTAAATATTGGGTTTGGTGGCGGAAAAATAACTCCGGTTCAATATTATGAGAAGCCAATCGACTTTGAAGCTGAAGCAGAGAAGCAGAAACCTGTTACTGAAGAAGAGCTTGAATCAGAGTTTAGGCGGAGAATGAGTGTATTTTGATAGAAAGAGATATTCAGTATTTCTACTACCTGTGCTATGATATTGGTATCTAGGGAGGGTATGGAAATGGAAACAATAGAAATATCATTTGACAGTAAAAGAGGCAGCAACAAAATATTAAATGATATTGTGTTATTTACAGGAAAAACACATATTGAAAATTTATTTTATGGAGTATGTACATTCGATGTAAATAAATTAGAATATATTGCATTTTCAAGGAAATATATATATTGTAGATCATTAAACAAATTTAAAATTTCTGGAGAAGATGTCTTTTGTTTGATTAGAGTTCCATGGATACAAATAAAAAAAGCAATGCTTTATTCTGGTCAAATCAATTTGATTCTGGATAACAATATAGTTGTTGCTTTATATCTTTCCAGCAGTGATACTAAAGTATTCTTATCAACCATATTGTTAGCCATTAATAATATATTGGATTATTCAGCATTTGAAATCATTAATGACACTTACAATGTGTTTAGAGCAAAAAGGGATAAAGCGTTAGGAAATATCCCGTATAAAGAACTTGGTATTAAAAATACATTTGTGATTGAACCAGATAAAGTGAAGGACATTAAGCAGGATGGCAGTAATGATAAAGCATCAAGCTATAATTATTGTCCTCATTGTGGTAAGGAGCTTGATTCAGCTTTTAGTTACTGCCCTTTCTGCGGAAAAGCAATATTGGAGCAAGAAGTGGAAGAAATTAAACAACGTACAGTGTATACAGCTCCTAAAATAGATAAGACTTCTACACCAACGTATAAAGCACATACTGTCTCTCCCAAAAAACAGTATAAAGCAAACAAAAAGGCAGGTATTGTCTCATGCCCTAAATGTGGTAGTACCTCCATCACAACGACAAATAAGAAAATCTCCATAGGGAAAGGTGTTGCAGGAGCCGCCGTAGGATCACTTGTTAATCCTGTTGGAACAATAGTAGGCGCAGCTGTTGGCGCTACACATAGTAAGAAAATATACAATGTCTGCATGAACTGTGGGCATAAATGGAAACCATAAAATAAAAGACCTCATTCGTTGGGGTATTTTATTTACATCCAAGGATGCTGTTATTTTTTATAGAAAGGCAGGTGATATGAATGAGCGAAGAAAATAAAGTCGGATTTGAATTAGAAGTTGAAACCAGAACTGCACAAGAAAATTTAAAGGCATTTAATAAAGTACTTGGCGATTATACTAATATGATAGTTAATATGGCTACAAACAGTAAATCTATTAGCAACGTAACAAGAATGATAGAAAGGTTAGGAAATATTAGCACTAAGAGAGCACAGGATAATCTTAAAGATATAAGCAAAGTCATGCGAGATATGGATTCTGCTTTCAATACTGATATTTTCAAATTACTATCAGGACAGATTAACACAATGGATTTAGCTGCTAAATCGTTCTTAAAAACTGCTTCCAGATTCAATAAAACAGATATGTCAGGGTTAGAAAATTTCAATCTTAATCCAATCGTAAAGCAGCTAGATTTGATTAAGAATGCTGATGTATCTGCTTTGGATAAATTTAAAAGCTTATCAAGCTCCGTTAATGAAATCACATCAGGAATGAAACGATTGAATGATATGGAGATATCTACAGCCACAAATAATGGTCTTACTACTAAAATGAGTAAGATTACTGAAATGGTTACTCAATTCACAACCGCTTTTGAAAACGTTAAAACCGAAGGTGTAAGCGCTATTGTCAAAGCTTTAACTGAGCTTCCCAAGGCTATGCAGGCTATGGAAAAGCTTGACCATAGCAAGGTTGGCCAATCATTCGACACATTAACTCAGAAACTTCAAAAATTATTGGCTGAATTAAGAGAGAGTTCTTCTGAGATTCATGCGTTTTCAAACATTGTATCCACACTCGGCAAGGGAACGAATACCAACCCTTTAACTAGTGGATTGCGAAATGTACAGCGTGAAATAAAAAATACCGGTACTGAGAGTGATAAAACAAATAGAAAATTGAGTAATATGCTTTCATTTGGGAAGGTCTATGCTTTTTACAACCAACTTCGCCATTATGGTACTGGTTTCGCTAACATGCTGAATAAAGCGATAGATTTTACGGAGATTGAGAACTACTTCAGCCGTGCCATGGGGAATATGCGTAGTGAGGCTATGAAGTTCCAGAATCAGCTATCTGACATGTACGGACTAGCAATGCCATCTATGATGCAGGCTCAGGCTACATTTAAAAATCAGCTCGGAGCGCTTGGTGATTTGTCTGAAGATATGTCATATATGCTGTCTGAGCGATTAACAAAAATGTCTCTTGACTATGCATCGTTGTATAATGTTTCTGTTGACTCCGCTGTTACAAAGTTTCAGGCTGCTCTGAGTAAGCAAGTAAGACCTATACGTAGTCAATCTGGCTATGATATAACACAAAGTGTACTAGGTGGAACGCTCGAAAGCATAGGAATCTATGACAGGCAGATACGTGATTTGAATGAAGTAGAAAAACGTTTAATTATCATCCTTACGTTACAGCAGCAAATGGCTCGATCAGCAGCAATGGGGGATTTTGCCAGGACTATCGAGCAGCCGGCAAACCAGCTTAAAATACTACAGCAGCAGATTGCCGAAGTAGGCCGTTGGATATCTGCTGTTTTTTATGGCGTGATTGGAAAGGTTTTACCGTATATTAACGGTTTTGTGATGGCGATAAAGTCATTGATTCAAATGTTTGCTTCATTCCTCGGCTATGAACTGCCTGATTCATCTGGATCTACAGGCAGTATTTTGGACAGCATGGATGATTCGCTCGGTGGCGTATCTGATGGCATGGATGATGTAAATGCAGGTATTGACGATGCCAATAAAGGATTAGATAGCGCAAAGAAAAAGACTAAGGAATGGAAGAATTTTCTTGCAGGTTTTGATGTTGCGAATGTAATCCCCGATCAAAGTACTGATGATTCTTCTTCAGGATCTGGTGGTGGAGGTTCAGGCGCTGGTGGTATGTCTATTGATCCACGATTATTAAAAGCGTTACAGGATATGGATTATATATTTGACAATATTAGAATGAAAGCTATGGACATTCGTGACCGGCTGCTTGAATGGGCGAGTATTCTTGGTAAGGTGGTTGATGATAATATCTTTGAACCTATCCGCAATAGTTGGAATAAATATGGTTCTGGTATATTGAAGAACATTACTGAAACCAGAGATAACATTGTGCATATTTTAGGCGGGGTTTTTGATGTTGTAGCAAAGAAATGGAAACCATTTTTTCAAGCTGCATCTGATTTGTTCTTTAGCCTACTAGATACAGCTTCACTTGTTACAGATACGATATCGACATTCTTCCGACATGTATGGGATTCCGGCGGTAAGTATTTATTTGAATCATTGTGGGATTTAGCTACAGCGTTTTTGGAATTAGCAACCAGTGTAAACGATAACTTTGTTAAGCCAATAATAAACTGGTTTA
Organism: Erysipelatoclostridium sp. DFI.2.3; assembly: GCF_019132535.1. Taxonomy (NCBI): domain Bacteria; kingdom Bacillati; phylum Bacillota; class Erysipelotrichia; order Erysipelotrichales; family Coprobacillaceae; genus Thomasclavelia; species Erysipelatoclostridium sp. DFI.2.3. The sequence goes on from NZ_JAHOOJ010000040.1 coordinate 15,796, forward strand.
AAAGAAGTATTGCACCAGTATTCGGTGATCTTGTTGGCACTATTCTTAAAGGCGCAGGGAAGATTGTAAAAGGTTTTGCAAACGTTATAACATGGATAGCAAAATGTAAACCCGTAGTTGTTACTTTGGGATCAGCCTTTACAGCTTTGTTTTTGACGATTAAGATAGCAAAAATTGTAGAACTAGCAACAGCTCTAGGTGGAGCTCATAGTGTATTACGTACTTTTGGGGCATTGGCTTTGCAACACAGTAGCACTTTAAGAAAATTATGGCAAGTATTCTCTGATGGTTATTCCAAAATAACAAATACAAAAAGTGTTTTAAATGTTTTTAATACTACTTTATTAAATACCAAGGCTGGAGAAGCGTTTAAAAAAGTGATGAATGGTATCGGCGATAAACTTCTCAATGTAAGTTCAAATATGTTGGAAGCAAGTGGGAAAGCAACATCACTAGGATCGACTATTATCGGTAAATTAGGAGCAGCATTTAGCTGGCTTGCAGCAAATCCAGTAGTGGCTGTAGTGGCAGGTTTAACTGCTGTAATAGCAGCAATCGCTTTGCTTGGTTCAACTCAAAAAGAGAAGAAGTATGAAATGGATGATTATTCCAAATCTGTACAAGACCAGATAACCGCACTTGATGATTTGAAAAAGTCTATGGATGATGCAAAAGCTTCAACAGATAAAGAAATTTCTTCAAAGATGGCTGAATACAAACGGCTTGAACAAAACGTAGATATATTGCGCCGTATGGCTGGAGAAACAGGCTATGTGGATAGTATCGAGCAAGCAAAGAAAAAAGTAGAAGCTATCAATAAGGAACTTCCGGGAACAGTAAAACTGACTAAAGAAGGACGTATTGAATGGCTGAAAACACCTGATGCTATTCAGAAGAATATTGATAAGCTTAAGGAAAAGGCCAGACAAGAAGCATATGAGAAGCTCTATGTTCAGTATATCCAAGCTCAGATTGAAGCAGAAGCAAAACAGGCTGAATCAAGGGATAAGTTGAATAAATTAAGTGAACGTAAACTTGAATTGTCTAAGCAGATTCAACAGGCAGCAGCTGATGGTGACAGTGAAAAACTTGGGAAATTGAGTGATGATTTAAACCAAGTGAATGCTGATTTAGATGGAACTGAAAAAGCTCTAAAAAAAGCGAATGATGCTGTAGATGCCGCAAAGAAAAAGCAAGATGGTCTTGATAAGACCTTAGGAAATGTTTCCTCTTCTACAAATGGACTCACTGAGGAACTCGGTAAATTCTACGCACAGTTTGGTTTGAGTGATAAAAAAGCGGCTGAGTTTGAAAAACTTGCTACTAAGATGAAAGAAACCAATAAAGTAATGGATTCTTGTATGAAGGATGGCAAGGTAATAAACAAGAAAGAGTATGACGATACAAAAAAGACACGGGAAAAGCTTGTTAAGGAATATGCAGAGAAAGCAAAAAAGTATAAGTTATCATCTAAAGATATCATTGATATTGCTAAAAAGAATGGTGTTAATTTATCCAAAGAAGAATTAGAGCAAGCTAGAAATTCTTTAAAGAATGCAGAACAATCAAAGAAAGATATTACTAAGGTCAAAAAGCAGCAGAACGCAGAGCTGTTATCGCTGTTAGACAAACTTGGCATTGACAAGGATTCTAAGCTGGGTAAACAGTATCAGGCTGAACTGAAAAAAGCGCAGGAAAATGGTACGAAATCCGGTGAGGACTATATCAAGAATATCAAAAAGGGAATCAGCAATGGTGATATATCTCCAGATGCTCAGGCACAATGGAATAAAGGTCAGAAGATTTTCGATAATCCATTGACTGTTCTTGCTAAAGTTATGGGTGCTGATTCTGCGGGTAATAATGCATGGCAAACAATGAACAGGATACTGTCAAAAACAATATGGGGTAAAGCTGAGATTGGTAATAAATCCAATGCTGCATGGGATGCATATAATTGGTTTGATAGTTGGTTCAAGGCAGGATCACACACAATATGGGGGCAGTCAGCACTTGGAAATAAATCTAATGCAGCGAATGAAGCTCTTGAATGGTTCCAACAATATTTTAGGAAGCACCCTATTGAAGCAACCCTTTCTATTGTTTCCGGATCAATAGATTTAGCACTTGGAAAAGTCACAGGTTGGATGCAAAAAAAGGCTGAAGGTGGATTTGTTGATACAGGACAAATGTTTATTGCTCGTGAAGCGGGACCGGAGCTTGTCGGTACTATGGGTGGGCGTACAGCCGTTGCAAATAACGATCAGATTACATCCGGTATCTACAGGGCGGTTCTGCAAGCTTTACGTGACGGTGGTGGATTCCAAGACCGTGGAGGTGACTTATACATCACTATTCAGAATGAAGATGGTTCTAAGACCACTAAAATCATTAAGGACTACAAAAAACAAATGATATTTTCCGGAGGTAAAGGAGGTGTGCCAGTATGATAAAGACGGTTGATCCTATTCTGTATCTTGGCGGTGTTAAAGTCAAAGACCCTTCCAGTATTACGATTCAGCGTAATAAGCTATGGTCACAAGGCTCTGGACGGTCACGCAGTGGTAATTTCTGTGGTAAAGTACAGGCACTCAAATACCGTATTGATGTGCAGTGGTCATGGCTGACGGAGGCTGAAGCTGCTCAAATTTGCGCTTTACTTGAACCAGATTATATCGATGTGAAATTCCGTGATCCTAAAACAAAACAAATGAAAACGATTCGTGCATATGCTGGTGATGAAGTTTACAGCGTGTACAGTTATGCTATTGAAAAGGCAGTCTATGAGGGGCTGCCTATTTCTTTGGTTGAGAAATAAGGAAGGGGTGTCGTTTATGACAACAACAATTACTGAAAAAGAAGAAGTGAGAAAAACATTGAAATCAGAATCAAAAAATACTGACGGTGTTACTGTGGTGACTATGGAAGCATCAGTGACAAATATGGATTATAACACAATCAGTTATCATGTAAATATCGTGAATATTGCTGAATATGCAAAAGATAAGGTGAAGTATGATACTGATATCGCAGCCTTTAAGCAGCGTTACGATGAGGCTGTTACAGAGCTTGTGGTAATCACAGAAGGGAGTGTAGAATAATGAAGTTAAGAAGTGGTCAGCTTATTATGCTTATGAATGGATTGTCAAATGTGCAAACTGCAATCAGTCCAAAAGTCAATTATAATGTGAGCCGTAATAAGAAAATTCTTATGGATGAAATAAAAGAATATCAGGATGAAATCACAAAGTTGCAGAAGAAACACTGTAAACTTGATAAAAATGGTGAACTGGTAACAAAAGAAAAAAGTAATGAAATCACATTTAAGAGCAAGGAAGATAAAACGGCTCTAACTACTGCAATCAATGAAATCAATAATACAGAGTGCGAATTGCCAATCAGGATGATCAAGCTTGATGATATCTCTGTGTCTATTTCTCAGGCTGAAATGGATGCTTTAGAATTTATGATTGAAGAAGAATCTGATAAATAAGAGAGCGAGGTGGTGTAAATGTATAGCACCTCAGAAAGATATAAGAAAGCTATAGCAAGAGATATACAATTGTGGGAATCAAAGCTAGTCATAGACGGTACAGAGTATTTTGACTTTATGAAGTTGGATGGTAAGCTTGGGATTTGCGCTGAAGAACACCTTTCCTTCGGAGGAACTGTTTCTGGATACCTGGATGTACAGATTCCAGAAATGACTTCTTCTGTGCAATTTATAGGGCGAAAGGCCATTTATTATGTTGGATTACATCTGGAGGATTACAATATTGGTGAAGAACCAGATATTGAATGGATCAAAATGGGGGTCTACAACATTGTCGATCCTCAACTTAATGATGATGTCGTAACATTTACAGCATATGACAATATGTATAAGACACAGCAGGGATTTTTTAGCAGTCTTTCAAATAGTCAGCCTGTAGCGGCTGTTCTGAGAGAGCAATGTGCCAAGATAGGTATTATATATGCTGGCGGTGATTCTGGTGAATCTATCAACGTAGAAAAGCTACAGGGACTGCAAATGCGTGATGCTATCAGCTATATAGCATCATTTTGCGGTAAAAACGCAGTTATGGATCGTGATGGTAACTTGGAGTTAAGATGGTTCTCTGCTGTTGAATTCACAGCAAGTCCAGATATATGTTCATCAACTTTCAGCGCAGGACAGGAAGATACAATAATCAGAAGAATCACTTGTGCCGTCGATTCTGAAACAAACCTTAATGCTGGCGGAGATACTGGAAGTCGAATCACTCTATCAAATCCATGTATGACACAAGCGCAGCTTAATTCGATATACAACAAAGTGAATGGGTTTACTTATCGTTCATGTTCTGTGAATATCATTATGGGACATCCTGAGCTTGATGTAGGTGATATTATTTCTGTGCAAGACTTAGATGGATCCATTTATAAAGTGCCCATCATGATTATGGATATCATAGATGATAGTGGAATTCAACAGACAATAACATCTAGCGCAAAGACAGAGCAGCAAGAGCAGTATTCTTTTCAGGGGAATATCTCACAACAAGTACAAACGAATTACAGTGAGTACATAGCCACAAAGCGATTGCTTGCAGACACAATCATTGCATATGATGGTAAGTTTGGTACCATTACTACTGATTTTCTTACTGTAAATCAAAAAATAACAGCACATGAAGGTGAGTTCAGTACATTTAAAGCTGATACAGCGGCTTTCAAGATTGCAACAGCTGAAGAATTTACAGCTATTCATGCTGCAATAGATGATCTGGATGTTAACACTATAAATGCAGCTTTGGCCAAGATAAACGTTATGGAAGGAAATCTGGCCACGATTGATACCATCATAAATGGCCATTTTACTTCTGACAGTGTTCATTCACTGATAATCAATGCAGAAAATACCGTATTCTCTAACTCAGTTATAAAGTCGGCCATGATTGACAGCGTAGCAGCTGATAAAGTCACAGCCGGAACGATTGATGCCAGCAGCATACACTTTAAGTCACAATCAGGCCGTTTGGATATTTTTGGTGAGACCCTCCAGATTAAAGATATCACAAGGCCAAGAGTACAAATTGGCAAAGATGCATCCGGAGACTACAACATGTATGTCTGGG
>NZ_JAHOOJ010000041.1:0-14730 GCF_019132535.1 Erysipelatoclostridium sp. DFI.2.3
TGGACACACCTGTTCTCATCCCGAACACAGAAGTTAAGCATATCAGCGGCGACAATATCTGGACTGGCTCCAGTGAAGATAGCACGCTGCCAGGTAATCTGACTCATCTTACGATGGGTCTTTTTTTGCATAGATTCATAATAATACATATAGTAAATCTGATTTTATGAATCTGTATCCTTCATTAACACCCTGCAAAATCTCAGACTTATAAGTAGTTGAGGTGTGACTCTATATGTGTTTAGTATAAGTGTATAGTAAGAATAAGACAGCTGGTTATTTCTGGTTGTGAAAATAGAAAGCATGCTCTACGAATCCATTTTATTACTTTCACAGGCGAATATATGTGCTTTATCTATAAAACAGAAAAGTTCTCTTAAATTTCACCCTTAATTTAAAAAATCATCAACAAACGTGGTATAATAATACTGTTTTGACGATATGAGGAAAATGCATACAGATTATGCTTACAGATTACGATAGATTTGAAAAGGAGGACGAAATTTTGGAGTTTACAACGTTGACACCTCAGGAATATGAAGCATTCCGGAATCAGCATCCCTATCGGGATTTTATGAACTCGCTGAAGGCGATGGATTTAAAAAAAATCAATCATTGGGATGTTGAGTACGTTGGAGTAAAGGAGCAGGATAAAGTTATCTGTGCAACTCCATTAACATCCATACCGGTAATGAAGCTGTACCGGTTTTACTATGCGCAACGCGGATTTCTAATGGATTATCATAACGTGGAGCTTTTGCGTTTTTTTACGAAGGAGCTAGCCGCATATTTGAAGAAAAAAAAGGGCTTATATTTAGTTGTTGACCCAAATGTATTATATAAAGAGCGCGATATCGATGGTGAGCTGGTGGAAAATGGCTTTGATCATTCCTATGTAGTGGACAATATGATTGCTTCAGGATATGAGCATCAGGGCTTTACCAAGGATTTTCAGGTGATTTCAGAGATTCGCTGGATGTTTGCCTTATACCTGGATGGCAAGGATGAGAATACGCTCCTCAAGGAAATGCATCAACAGACACGCTGGTCAGTGAATAAAACCTTAAAGCAGGGAATACAGGTGCGTGAATTGTCTATCGATGAACTGGACATCTTTCTTGATATGATGCATCATACCTCACAGCGCTGTGAATTTGCGGAGCGTGAGCCGGAATTCTACCGAAATCAAATGATTGCTTATGGTGAGGATGCGAAGCTACTCCTGGCATATCTCGATTTAAATGATTTCCGTAGAAAGCTGGATTTGGAAAAGCAGGATCTGGAAAAAGAGCATGCAGAGATACTCGCCAAGCTTGAAGAACTGCCGAATAGTAAGAAATTTATCAAGAAGAAAAAGGTATTGGATGAAGCATTGGCATTGAATGAAAAGAAATATAAGGATGCGGATACCTTGGAGCAGGAGCATGGAGCCTGTATACCGATGGCTACGTCGTTTTTTATTCAGTCGCAAGATGAGCTTGTCTACCTTTACAGCGCCGCATATGATACCTTTAAGAAATATAATGCGCCGTATGCAATTCAGTGGCATATGCTGCAGTATGCTCTGAAGCATGGAATTCGCAAATATAATTTCTATGGCTTATCCGGCGATTTTGATAAGAATGCGCAGGATTATGGGGTTTATGAGTTTAAAAAAGGCTTTCACGGTGTCGTGGAAGAGCTGGTTGGTGATTTTATTCTGCCAATCCAAAAGGGGCCGTATGCACTTTATAAGAAATTAAAGAACAAATAGTTCTATGGAGGTAGTATGCAATATCAATTTATAGAACAAGTCGATGCAAAGGAGCATGATGCGTTTGTAAGCAAACATAAATTATGCAATCTTCTGCAATCCAGCAGCTGGGGTCTTGTAAAGGAAAACTGGAAGCACACAATTGTGGGTGTAAAATATCAAAATCAGCTGGTAGCAAGCTGCATGATTCTCATCAAGCCACTGCCACTGGGATTCAGTATGTTTTATATTCCACGTGGACCGGTTCTGGATTTTTCGAATACTGCGCTTGTGGCATTTCTCATGAAAGAGCTGAAGCGCTATGCAAGGAAGTACAGGTGCCTGTTTATTACCTTTGATCCAGCTGTCCACTGTAACGATTATACAATAAAAGAAGCAAATGAGAACCATTATGAGCATATCGATGCTATGATACAGATGCTGCAGGATCAGGGGGCTGTATTTAAGGGATTCACAAAGCATATTGATGATACCATTCAGCCGCGTTATCATGCCAATGTTTACGCCTGTGATGACTTTAATGCTACCTTGTCCAAAGGCTGTAGGAAAGCATTACAGACGGTTCAGAAGAAAATGATTGAGGTTTTGCCTTATCATATGGATGGTGTAGAGGATTTTGCAAGGGTTATGCATTGTACGGAGGAGCGTAAAAATATTCATCTGCGGGATCAGGAATATTTTCAGCGTCTTATGGAAATCTACGGTGAGGATGCCGTCATCTTTCTGGCCAAGCTGCCGCTTCGCAAGCTGTATGAGGATACAAAGCAGCGATATGAGCAGAATGAAAGAGATTTGGCAAAATGTCCGGAGAATGCGAAGAAAAAACGCTTTACACTGGAAGAGCTTCACGCCTCTCTTAGTCGCGAGGTAAAGGAGCTGCAGGAGAATCTGGAGCGTGATGGAGATATTGCGGTTGTTTCCGGGGCGCTATGTGTAAAATTCGGACCGACTGCAGAAATACTGTATGCAGGAATGGATGAGCGCTATAAGCGTTATATGGCACCTTATGCCAGCTTTTACAGCTGTATGACATGGAGCTTTGAAAAGGGCTGTCGCTGGAGTAATATGGGAGGAATCGAAGGCAGCTTGAAAGGCGGTCTTACCAAATTCAAGGCGAATTATAATCCAACGATTAATGAATTTATCGGAGAGTTTGATTTACCTGTTTACAAATCACTGTATGCTCTATCGCAATGGGCAATGAAGCAGAGGAAGAAAGCACTGCAGAAGAAATAAGAGGTGAGAACGATGAAACAAATACCTGTCTGTTCGCTGGAGGAAACCGGAGAACTTGGATTGAAATTAGCTTCTCTTATAAAACCGGGAATGCTGATTACATTAAGCGGTGATCTGGGAGCCGGTAAGACAACATTTACAAAATATCTCGGTAAGGGGCTTGGTGTTAAAAAAACAATCAATTCGCCTACCTTCACTATTTTAAAAATATATCAGGGTACTTCCATGCCGGTTTACCATATTGATGCCTATCGGCTGGAGGGAATCACTCAGGATCTCGGATTTGAGGAGTATTTTGAGGATGATGGTGTATGTGTGATTGAATGGCCGCATTTTATTGAAAGTCAGCTTCCAGGGGAGCGATTACACATCGATATTACCAGAGTAGAGGGGGAAGATGAAAAACGAATGTTTACATTTGATCCAAAAGGCGAAGTGTATGAAAAAATTGTGGAGGCGTTATAATGAAAACATTATGCTTGGACAGTGCGCACAAGTATCTGGTTATCGGTCTGTATGAAAATGATCGTATGATATGCGGCACTGCTAATTTATCATGGAAGAGACAATCGGAGACCATATTTCCGGAGCTGATGCGCCTGATGAAGGAAGCCGGCTGGGACAGTGATGATGTGGATGAAGTTGTGATCACAGACGGACCGGGAAGCTATACAGGTGTGCGGATAGCAATGTGCGTTGCGAAGGTTTTATGTACCAGAAAGCATATACCGCTATACGCTGTTTCCACTCTGCAGCTTTATGCAGGAGTTCATGAGCGTGCATTTGTCATGCTGGATGCAAGAAGTCAGCGTGCTTATACAGGCGCTTTACAGGGCGGTAAATTTGTTGAAGAGGAACAAATTCTGACACTGGATGAAATTCGTTTGCTTCTGAATCAAGCGGATTATCAGCTGTTTGGAGACTGTGAGCTGATTGATCTAAAGGCGAAGGAACCAAAGTTTCTTGAAAACTTCATCGCATTGCGTCCGTTTTATAGAAAAATTGAGAATGTACATACATTAACTCCGCGTTATTTAAAGGAGTCGGATGCATATAAGGTAAAGCCATGATCCGCAAGGCTGCAGATAGGGATCTGGAGCGCATCATGCAGATTGAGGAGATTTGCTTCAGCAGTCGCTGGACAAAGGAAATGTTTCTTTACGAGCTGCATGAGAATGAATTTGGTCATTTTTATGTATTGGAAGAGAATCAAAAGATTGCTGGCTTCATTGATTTCTGGATAACATTTGAGTGCTGTCAGCTGGCGAATATCGCTGTACATCCTTCTTTTCAGAGAAGAGGGTACAGCCGCTGTCTGATGGATTTTATGATTGCATCGGCAGAGCAGGAACAGTGTGAAACAATCATGCTGGAGGTGCGCCCCTCGAATGAAGCAGCGCGCTGTCTTTATGATTCCTATGAGTTTATGAAGGTGAATATACGTAAAGGGTATTACAATGATAATGGCGAAGACGCCATTGTGATGTGCAAAGCCCTGGGAGGTAATTTGGTATGAAACAGACACTCATACTGGCTGTGGAATCCAGTTGTGATGAAACAGCTGTGGCGGTTGTAGCGGATGGAAAAGAGATTTTGTCCAATGTCGTTGCAACACAGATTGATGTACATAAGGAATTTGGTGGTGTTATTCCAGAGGTTGCAAGCAGAATTCATGTGGAAAACATATCTATGGTAATTGAGGAGGCATTGCATAAAGCGAACGTCGCGATGGAAGACATTGATGCGGTTGCTGTTACGCAGGGACCGGGTCTGGTAGGCTGTCTGCATATCGGTGTGCAGGCGGCTAAGACGCTTGCCTGGGCATTTCATAAGCCACTGGTACCGGTTCATCATATAGCCGGACATATATATGCAAATCGGCTGATTACGGATTTGAAATTTCCATTGCTGGCACTTGTGGTATCCGGTGGACATACAGAGCTGGTTTATATGAAGGATGAGTGGAGCTTTGAAATCCTAGGCACTACACAGGATGATGCTATTGGTGAAGCTGGAGATAAGGTAGGACGAGTGCTGGGACTGCCGTATCCAGGTGGTGTTTATGTGGATAGAATCGCTAAGGAAGGCAAGCCCATGTATAAGCTGGCAAGACCAAAAACAGAGAATCCAATGGATTTTTCCTTTAGTGGCCTGAAGAGCAGTGTATTGCAGTTCATTGATCGCTGTAAGCGAAAAAATGAAACCTTTGCCGCTGCTGATTTGGCTGCATCCTATCAGGAAACCGCGTTTGGCGCCCTGCTGGAGCGTGCGGAGTATGCATTGCAAAAATATCATCCTGCTCAGATGGTGCTTGCAGGTGGTGTTGCCGCAAATTCCTGTCTGCGTGAAAAGGTGGAAAAGGGTCTTGCTGATAAATATAAGGATATTGAATTCATCATTCCTCCATTGTCCTGCTGCACAGATAATGCGGCAATGATTGCCGTTGCAGGATATATTGCGTACACGCATGGCGTGCGCGGTGATTTTGATCTGACAGCAGATCCCGGCATTGAACTGGAAGAAGCTGCACAGAGTCCTGCATAGAATTACTGAAAAGTTCCGAAGCTGTAATCGGAGCTTTTTATTTGGTATCGTTTTTTTTAATCTATAATCTGTATTACATAGAGTCTTCATGCTTGTCTGATGTTTGGTTTACATGAGCATTTGCATTCCTTTGAAGGGATGGCGAACTAACGCGATTCTATTCTTCAGGACGGAATGCGAGAATGTCAATAAAGGCACATACACCGATTACAAACGCAATCAGTTTTTCCAGCCATGGAATCGAGGTTATCAACTGTGTCAGATAGTGAAAGCCCAAGAGCATGGATAAAGCATAGTTCAGACAGAATAGAATCGTAAGGATGAGACATATTTTTTGTGTTTTTTTCATTTTCTTCACCTGTTCTACTTTATGAAAATATTCTTCAATTATGAATGATTCCGGAAATCCTGGCATAAAGTAGGGTGAGCAGGAGGGAGATTTAATATGAAATCAAAAATCATTGCAGGCGTTGGTATTGTCGTTCTGGCTATCGCACTCATCTTCGCAATGAAACCAAAATCCTTTGATAAGCAGTTTGAGAAAATGATGTCTGATATGAATTCCTATATCCTGGAAGGCAATATGGAAATTGCGAAGGGTGAGGATGTGAAGACATATGCTGTGGAGGTCGGTTATAAGAAGGCCGATAAGGATTTCTTCAAGGTGACATTGACGGATAAGGAGTTGAATCAGGAACAGATTATTCTTCGAAATGATGCTGGAGTTTTTGTAGTAACACCAAGTCTGAATCAGATTTTCAAGTTTGAGGGAGACTGGCCGATGAACTCTCCAAAACCGTATCTATTGCAGTCAATTTCAGATATTGTGAAGGGAAAGGATGCAGCGATTAAGGAGGAGAAGGGCGGTTATCTTGTGACAAGCAAGGTATCTTATCCAAATAATAAGAACTTCGATCATGAGGAAATCATGTTTGATAAGGATTCCAAGCTGAAGTGGCTGCAGATTTATAACAAGGACAATACATCTGAGCTTAAAATTGTGTTTACAAAGTCGGATTATAATGCAAAAATCAAGGATGATTATTTCAAGGCACCGACTGTTCTGGAAAAGTCAAAGGCTACATCTGCAATAACGGCTGCCGATTTGCCTTTATATCCGGTTATGGTGTATGATGCCAAGCTTGAAAATATCAGCAGTATGAATGCGAACGGACAGACGAAGCATGTTCTGGAGTATACGGGAGATAAGAATTTTACGGTTGTGGAAACAAAGAAGGAAAGTGTAAAGGAGACGCAGACTGTGATTATGCCCGGTGAAATGATGGATGCGTTGGATGTGGTAGGATTCTATGATGGAAACCATCTAAGTGCGGTGTATGATAATGTCGAGTTCACTGTATTTTCTGATGACCTGAGCCCGGAGGAAATGATGCAGGTGATTATGAGCATGCAGGTGGCTGTGATGAAGTAATGATAAGGAGAGGAGATGTATACTATGCAGATCTTTCTCCGGTTGTCGGTAGCGAGCAGGGAGGCGTTCGCCCGGTTGTTGTCGTGCAGAATGATAAAGGTAACCGCTATTCAAAAACAATTATTGTTGCTCCTATTTCAAAAAAGATGTCAAAGCCGCCAATTCCCACACACGTCATATTTAGTGATGATTCACTGAGCTATGTTTCTATGATCCTCTGTGAGCAGCTGCGTACCATAGATAAGAAGAGATTGGGGCAGTGGATCTGTACATTGGATGAAAAAACACTGGAAAAGATCAATCGGGCAATTCGGGTAAGCCTGAGTATATGAATACATGAGGGGTTCCTTTTTGGAATCTCTTTTTCATTATTGCTGAGGAGGTGATGACGATGATCGGTATAGGAAAAAGTGATAAGAAATCAATAAATTTTTCATTTTTTACTTGTCAAGAATGAAGTTTCGTGGTATTATATACAGGCATTGTGGTAATACAAGCTGAAGGTCCAGTGGTGTAGTGGTTAACATGCCTCCCTGTCACGGAGGAGATCGTGGGTTCGAGTCCCATCTGGACCGCCATTTAAATCTTTGAAATGTGTTTGAATATGATGGTCCAGTGGTGTAGTGGTTAACATGCCTCCCTGTCACGGAGGAGATCGTGGGTTCGAGTCCCATCTGGACCGCCAGTTATGCAGATGTAGTTCAATGGTAGAACACAGCCTTGCCAAGGCTGATACGGGGGTTCAATTCCCCTCATCTGCTCCATAGAAAGATAAAAGCCGATAGATTTCGGCTTTTTTTTCGCTATCAAAAAGTTTGCCAACTTTTTGACCAACAAATTTCAGGAGCAGATGAGGGAACCCGATTTCGCCATGGCAGGCTTTCAGCTGAATGCATAACCGGCTGTGTATATAAACAGCGAACCCATGATCGGTATACTGTGTGTGGCATGGTAACCACAAACGTGCGAGCCAACCCACGATTTCAACGCGTTGATGGTTGAGACGGGAGGCAGATCGAAAAGTGACTGGACCGTTCAAGAGAAGCAGTGCATACAGGTTAGCTTATATGCGTGTTTAAGATTTGCTATTATATTTAACTTAGACTGCTATGATACTTAGAAATTGATCAAGATTTGTTGAAAATTGTATTTACTGTATCATTAACCGTTCAATGTTCAGATAGTTTATATTTTTTAGCCTTATATAGGTTTTTTTTTGCCTTTTTTTAGGAGTTTTAAAAATTTTAATCGTATGTATATAGTGAAAGGAGGAAAATTACATGTATCTTACCATTAAATTGCAGTTACAGGCCACGCATGATGAAAAGCAGATACTCCGTGCATACAGCAGGCGCTTTCAGGACGAGGTCGAGCGCATCATCAGACGATATCAAAAGCTGGGAAGTGTCATATTTATACCATATAAATGGGTCAGTTCAGATATCGCATTTTATTCCAAAAATCAGGTACTGCACTATGCGAAGACTCTGTATGAGGAGCGCAGACTGCAGCATAGGGCCGTGTATCCCAGCAGTTTTTCCTGTATGGCGAAATCTATGCAGCTTGAGAAGAATTCAATTGTATTCATGTTTGGCCAAAGCTTTCTTGTTCCTGAACTGCGTATCAGAACCGAAATACATAAACAGCAGTGGAAGCGGTTATGGAGTGGGGAATTGGTAAAAGCGGATATAAGAGAAATACATCACGATTTCTACGCTTATCTGCTGCTTTGTGTTCATACACCGAATACTGCCGGAATTCTGAACGAGGAAAGAAAAATGGGAGTTGATATTGGTATGCGATGTCCGGCAGTTTGTTATACCTGCGATGGTGTAATCTGATTTGTCGGGAACGGCAGAGAAATCCGGTATCACACAAGAAGGATCAGAAAAAGAGCAGATGAATTTATAAAGAGAACGCAGGGTAAAAAGAAACAGCAGTACCATCGTCTGAATGATTACAAACGCTATATCGATCACTGCCTTGCGCGTGAGATTGTAAATTTTGCAATTGAACAGAAAATCCAGATTATCTGTCTGGAAAAGCTGTACCATTTACAAAAAAAATTTTCAAAGCATGAACAGATTTGCTGGTCCTATCAGCGTCTCCAGCAATTTATAGCGTATAAAGCAAAGCTTGCAGGAATACATATTCGTTACGTGAATCCAAGACTTACCAGCAAGCGCTGTCCTTCCTGTGGAAAAATCAATAACGTGAAAGGAAGAACCTATACCTGCCGCTGTGGTTTTCACCATCATCGTGATGTTGTCGGTGCTATGAATATTCTTCATGCACCTGAGATTCTCTGAATGAGAGTCTGCCCTGAATACCATTGGTACTGTTCAGGGATTGGTGAGGGCGCACCTGAGACTGCATAGCAGCTTCATAAAGAAACGTCCAGGGACTTGAATCTCATGTGCTGTTTATACAGTACGAAAACTCCATCTTTATGAAAGGTGGAGTTTTTAAAAAAGAAGCTGCGTGCATCTCTTTAAGATAATGATAATTCCGCAATAGTCAGGTCAGAAAGGTATGCTTTCAGATTGTCATCAATCAAAGACCAGACCTCACGCATCAGTATTCTCTTCATTGGATCTCGTTCATCCTGTGTGTTGACGATGCTTGTATTGGTTTCCATCAACGCAATGATATCATAAATCGTGATACTTTCAATCGGACGTATCAGCTGATAGCCACCCTGGCTTCCCCGGGCACTTGCGATGAACCCGGCTTTTTTCAATGTTGCGAAGATCAGCTCCAGATAGCGTTCGGAAATTTCCTCACGTGCACCTATTTCTGTAATTGACAGCGGGTGGTCTTTACCGTATATAGCAAGATCAATTAAACATCTTGCCGCATATCGTGATTTTGTTGACAGCTTCATGCACTCACCTCATTTCTATAAATATCAGTTAGATATTTCAGTGTCTTACTCTCAAGGACTTTGTAGATTTGTTCCTGCATACCCATCCACACCGGTTGTGTCCGACAAATACCGGAGCGAGTACATGTATGGGAAAGACATACAACAGGATCCAGTTTCTCTTCAACTGCCAGAATAATATCCTTTGCCGTTATTTCTTCAGGATCCTTTGCAATCTGATAGCCGCCATCCTTGCCGCGTATACTTATCAGGAGCTGTGCTTTTTTCAATTGTTTGAAAATCTGTTCCAGATATTTCACCGAGCAGTTTCTGGCATCAGCTATATCGCGAATACTGACACATGCAGTATTTCTTGAGGCCAGCTCAATCATGGCTTCCAGTGCATATATGCCCTTTGTAGAAATTTTCATATCATATCTCTCCCATCAATTCTTATCTTATATTTTAGTTGATATATATCAAAAAGACAAGCATATCATACAAAAATTATAGGAATATTGAATCTTATGCATTGACAATCAAAGGAAAATAACATATAATCCCAGTAAAATGATAGGAGATGGAAGCGTGAAACTGAAAATTCATATTGCTGACAAGTTTCATCATACGACACGATGTTATTACCTCGCCTTAGTTTATATAAAATAACAAAAGAAGATGGATAAGAAAAAGGAGAACAAATACATGGAGAAAATATATAACAGCATAACCGAACTGATTGGTAGCACACCATTGATCAGGGTTCATCGTTTGAATAAAGAGGGAAAGGCAGAGATTCTGGTGAAAACAGAGGCTTTCAATCCTGGCGGAAGTGTAAAGGATCGCATTGCATATCAAATGATTATGGAGGCTAAAAAGGCAGGAAGGCTTGACAAAGACACAGTACTGATTGAGCCGACGTCTGGTAATACAGGTATCGGTTTGGCGATGACTGCGGCGGCTCTCGGTATACGCCTAATGATCGTTCTTCCCGAAACTATGAGTGTCGAGCGCAGGAAAATGATTCGTGCATATGGTGCTGAGCTGATACTGACTGAGGGAAGTAAGGGGATGACGGGAGCAATTGCCAAAGCTGAGGAGCTGCATAAGGAGATACCGAATTCCATCATTCTTCAGCAATTTGAAAACGCGGACAATCCCAACGCTCATTATCTTCATACCGGAGAGGAAATCTGGAGAGATACAGATGGAAAGCTTGATGTATTTGTCGCAGGCGTCGGCACCGGTGGCACAATCAGTGGAGTTGCAGCTTATCTGAAAGAAAAGAATGCGGATATCCGGATGGTAGCTGTGGAGCCTGAAAATTCTCCGGTATTATCCGGTGGAGCTGCAGGCCCGCACAAAATTCAGGGAATCGGTGCAGGATTTATACCAAAAAACTATCATGGAGAGCTTGTAGATGAGATTGTGCATGAAAACGAGGTTTGGTTTTGATCAATTTCATGTAATGATCATTTATCCAGCCTCCTTTTTCTATAGGGCGCTTCATAATGAATGCACAGCTGTTGGAATGCCTGGAGTTTCACAGTATAGCCTGTTCACTTAACCGTTTCCTATGCCCTACTCCTAAGTCGACACCATAGAATCTGTGTTCAATTCTCTTCTACGATCTGTATATAAAAAAACATCGCAATTGCGATGTTTCACTTTTTAATGGCGGAGTAGGAGAGATTTGAACTCTCGCGCCAGTTTCCCGACCTATACCCTTAGCAGGGGCACCTCTTCAGCCTCTTGAGTACTACTCCAGCTCTGATCAGCAGTAAGTGGTTAGATAAAACCGTTTTATTCCACTGCCATAAAAGTATATCATAATCGTTTTTAAAAGTCCATACCTAATTTTTAAATTTGTGCATATATCCCATCCCGATTAGTTACTATTGTCCACACATCAGAATATATTCAAATACTGTAATCATATAAATACAGGCAATAGCAACAACGGTGATATCTCTAGTAGTGCACGTGTTTTCTCAGTCTAAGACAGTTGAATAGTAACTGCCGTATCGTTGCTCAGGAATATGCATACATAAGTAGATACTGCGTGGTTTTGCATCCTTCAAAACAGAAATTTGTATAAGTATGTATACCCATATCCTGTATAGCACACATAACCTCATGCGCTGAAAAATGAAGTGAGAGAAGAAATAAGCGCAGCTATCCATCATATGGAGATGTCATATGATGAGTTTCTGGACCTCTGTAAAAGAAAAGAGTTATAACTGCTATGCGTATCATCTCCTAGATCTGCAAGGTATGAAAATAATGAAATAAAAAAATTTAATAAATTTTAGGAATTTCACCTCTTCCATCCGTATATAAGGGTAAAAGGAGGTAATCAGTTATGTATCGAACGATTAAAATAAGACTTCATGCAACAAAAGAACAAAAGGAG
Source organism: Erysipelatoclostridium sp. DFI.2.3 (assembly GCF_019132535.1). Lineage (NCBI taxonomy): Bacteria > Bacillati > Bacillota > Erysipelotrichia > Erysipelotrichales > Coprobacillaceae > Thomasclavelia > Erysipelatoclostridium sp. DFI.2.3. The sequence goes on from NZ_JAHOOJ010000041.1 coordinate 12,242, forward strand.
CATCTGCTTGCATATGAGGAGGTCTATCACACAGATTTACAGGATTTGATCCATCAGCTGCACAAGCACCCATCCAGCATTAGATATGCGGATTTATGCTTTTCCGACGCGATTGAGGTTCACAGTCGCTGGTTGCTGTATCAGACAGCCTTGAAAATGTTCAACAGGCAGCTGGCGCATAAAAAAACATCCTATGGGAAATCGAGTACATGGGGACCGCGTTCTTTTCAAATAAAAAGCAGTCGTTTAACGCTGCATTACGGAAGACAATTTTCACACAGAAAGGACACTCTGCTTATGAAGCCGCTATCTCAGGAGCTGCTGTCCCTGCAGGAGCATACGATTATCCGTATGGATCTAGTCCATGATGAGTTTTTCTGGTATGCGAATTTTCTTATCCGGATTGCTGCGAATACATGAAATAGTGTAGCCATTTTCTGTAAAATATGCTACGATAATTAACGGTTACAGTTTGATAGAAGAGGTTCATATGAAAACAGATGGAATTATTTTTGATGTTGACGGCACACTCTGGGATGCGACGCAGAGAATCGCTGAAGCATATACGGTTATTCTGGAGCGGGAAAAAATCGAAGGTAAAGTTATAACAGCAGACATGCTTGCGTCTGTGATGGGTCTTTTGAATGAGGATATCGCGGCAAGACTGTTTCCTGAGCTATCCTGTGAAAAGCGGATGCGACTTATCGAAACCTGCTGTGAATTCGAATGTGAGTATTTGCGAAAGCATGGCGGTAGGCTGTATCCCCATGTTGAGGATACTTTGGAAAAGCTGTCAGCGCGGTATCCATTGTATATAGTATCAAATTGTCAGGATGGTTATATTGAGGCAATGTTTGCTGTACATGGTCTTCAGAAATATTTCAGAGATTATGAATGCTCCGGAAGAACTGGGAAAGCGAAGTTTGAAAATCTGAAATCCATAGTGGAACGCAATCACCTGCAGCAGCCTGTTTATATCGGTGATACAAAGACAGATCAGGTATCCTGCTGTAAGGCAGGGATACCATTCATCTATGCTTCCTTTGGATTCGGTGAAGCGGATGATTATGCAGCAAGTGTGGATACATTTTCAAAGCTTGCTCAGCTGTTTTTGACAGAACAATAGCATTACGGTATTGATACAGAGGAAATGGAGGGTACGCCATGAGTGAAGAAAAAAAAGAACAAAGCACAACTTCGGAATCTGGACTTGATCAGATTTCTTTGGATGACGAAAATAAGGAAGAGCTGATTGCGTCAGACAGTCTGGATAAAATGATGGAAGAGCTAAAAGCGGATGCGGACGGCAAGCCACAGCAAGCTACGCAGGAAATAGAAAAGCCAGTGAGCGCAGCTCCTGCTGAGGATGTGAAAAAGTATAAGCTGTTTTTTGTTTCCGATATGGATGAAGAAGCAGAGTATCTGCACAGCATGTCAGAGAAGGGCCTTCATTTCGTAAGGAAAAACGGAATTCAATACATATTTAAAAAAGATACGCCGAAAAATTATTATTATCACCTTGGATATTATGAAAAAGATATTCGTGACCCTGACCAGTATGTGGAAAATTACAAAGAGGCGGGATGGGACAATATCTATCATGAAAAAGGCGAGTTTAATGGTGTGTGGAATTACTTTCGTACAGAGATGGAAACTGGCACAAAACCGGAGATTTTCAGTGATCGAACGTCAAGGATTGCTTTATATAAGCGACTTTTGACAAGCTGGAGGTCGTTGCTTACCATGCTGGCCATTTGTTCGGCTTTTATCATAGGGCTTCTCGCCTTTTTATGGCTGGGTGTAAATGCATCCTCCATTACTACATTAGGAATTCAGGTTTCCGGTGTGATTCTGCTTTTGATACTTGCGGTTTTTATTTTATATTTGCGGCTGTATCACAAAATAGGCAGAAAGCTTGAGGAGCTTGAAAAGCATTAGTACTGTATATAAAAAGCTGTAACGCGATTACTGTGAAAGCAATACGTTACAGCTTTTCTAATTCCCTATAAAGAAATCGAGGATATTCCATCCGGCATCTGTCTCCTGTTTATACAGCTCAGTATAACCGCAGCGAGTGCAGGAAACCGTGATAAATTTCTTGTTCTGTACATCGAAGATTTTTGAAAAATTACCGCCTGTTGCCTGAAATTGATCACTTTCATATTGTGTGTTACCACATTTCGGGCAGACATATTGTTTCTTCTCCATAAATACGCCTCCTTGTTTATCTGATTATATCACGGAGATACAGAAAAAGGAAGATGGCATATATCAGCAGGGAGACTTTTCATGGTGCAGGGGCAGGGCTCCATGTCCCAAAGTACACAGCCATTTTCAGCAGAAGGTAGTGGATGTATCAAAATGCTGAAGTGAAAAGTTAAATTCCACTTTCAAAAGGCGAATAAAAAATGTGGAACTTTCTTCTACAAAAGTCTATACAGAGCATAAATATAGCGTTAGAAAGGGTTTCAAATAGGTAGAAGTAAGTA
>NZ_JAHOOJ010000042.1:0-11460 GCF_019132535.1 Erysipelatoclostridium sp. DFI.2.3
GCTTGAAAAAGGGCTTGAAAAAGGTCTCGTAAAAGGAAAAAGAACAATGTTAAAAGCACTGCTTATCCATAAGTACGGTATTGATGATGATTGGGTGGATACCTTGAGCGAACAGCAGCTGGATGATGTTGTTGTTCAAATTCTGGATTGTGCTACATATGATGCCTTAAAAGAGAAAATGGAAAAGAATAAATCAGAATAGAAATAGAAGAATGCAGAATTTCATTGGATTAAAATTCTGCATTCTTTTTTTATGATGAAGCTCTACACTACATTATCTATATAGAAATATTGGAGAAAATAATGAAAATCAAAAAAAATAGGACAATTTCATATGCTGTGGCACGCTGGTTGCTAACAAATAGGGTGAACCGTAGAAAAATGAAAGGAGGAGAACTATGAGAAGAGCTGTACATTTCGGAGCAGGCAGTATCGGACGAGGGTTTATTGGAGAACGCCTGCATGCATCCGGATATGAGGTAGTCTTCGCAGATGTGAATGAAGATCTGATTAACATGATCAATGAGGAGCAGGGATATGAACTGCAGCTGATCAATCATGATCTGCAGTCGCTGTATATTGATCATGTCCGTGCGCTATCAACGCTGGGAGATAAAGAGAAGCTGCTGTGGGAGCTTGCGCATTGTGATTTAATCACCACCTCTGTCTGGCCAAACAATCTGCCTAAAATAGCACTATCGTTTTGCATCTTCCAAACAAAATATTAAAGAGGAAGATGCAGTCATCTTTATCAAAGTGCTGGAAGCATTTCTTAATGTATAGCATATTCCCTGGCTATCAGAACTGAATCAGAAGAGCACTTTCTGCAGCTTATAATTAAACCTATGCATGTTAGCTGCTGCAAGCCTACTCAGAAGTTGTTTTTTCCTTTGAAGTATGGTATCTTGTTCATGGTGATACCTCATGATGATACTAATTGCTCCGGCAAAACGTATGCGTCCAACAATTGATTTTATGGATCACAAACGCATGCCCTGCTTCCTGCCGGAAAGTGAACGGCTTGTTACATATCTGAAAACAAAAAAGCAGGAGGAATTAAAAGCCATGCTGAACTGCAGCGATGCCATTGCCGAATGGACATACAACAGCTATCAGCACATGGATGTGAATGTCTCCTGTGTGCCGGCACTGCTCAGCTTTGACGGTATACAATACAGCTATATGGCACCGGATCTTTTATCGGAGGAATACTTCGTTTATGCAGAACGGCATCTTCGCATTTTATCCGGCTTATATGGTATTCTGGAGCCCTTTGACGGCGTCGTACCCTATCGTCTTGAACTGGACAGTCCCTTTCATACACCCTTTTGCACAAGCCTATATGATTTCTGGGGAAGCAAGCCCTATCAACGGCTGATTGAAGAGGATAAGCAGATTCTGGATTTATCCAGCAAGCAGTACGGCAGGCTCATAAAAAGGCACTTGGATCCGGATGTACACTTAGTCAGTGTCTACTTTCTGGAAGAAGAAGAGGGCAGGCGCAGGGAAAAGGGTGTTTATGTGAAAATGGCAAGAGGTGAAATGGTGCGCTGGCTGGCTGAACAGAATATTCAGCAGTTTGAGGATGTAAAGCGCTTCTGCAGACTGGGCTATCGCCTTGATACTGCGGTCTCGGATGATAAGCAGTATCACTTTGTGCGCAAAGCGGACTGGAAACGAAGCAAATACAAAGCTGTTTAAGAATGACGGTGTTTTAAACGGGAGTTGAACAGAAATTGAAACATTACGCAAGGCCCTGACACCGGTTTGCTTGGAATCAGCTTTCAGAAAAGGAGATTACAATGAAAATACAAACAGAAATATGCTGTGGCAGCTATAATGATGCACTGCAGGCAGAGCAGGGTGGTGCTCTCCGTATTGAATTAAACAGTGCCTTACACATGGGAGGACTGACACCGAGTGTCAGCTCTTTAAAGCTGGTTAAGCAGCATACGCAGCTAAGCGTCATGGCAATGGTTCGCCCTCGTGGAGGAGGCTTCTGTTATGAGACTGCAGACTTTGCACAGCTGTTGGACGAAGCTAAAGAAATGCTGGAAAATGGAGCGGATGGTATTGTATTCGGCTGTCTGCATGCGGATGGAACTATAGACGAGCAGCAGAGTGCCCAGCTGGTTGCAATGGCTCATGCAGCAGGGAAAACAGCGGTATTCCATCGGGCCTTTGACTGTACACCGGATCCGTTCGCTGCGATAGAAACGCTGATCGCACTTGGCGTAGACCGCATCCTGACAAGTGGACAGCAGCCCAAAGCCATGCAGGCGCTAACACTGTTGAGGAAGCTGCAAAACATGTACGGTTCCCGCATTGAGCTGCTGGCAGGAAGTGGGCTGCATGCTGATAACGTACAGCAGTTTCTGGTGGAAAGCGGAATTTGTCAGGTGCATTCCTCCTGCAAGGACTGGAAAAAGGATGTGACTACGATCCGTAAATCGGTAAGCTTCTCCTATGCACCACAGCCGCATGCATCCGACTATGAAATCGTAAGTGCGCAAAGGGTTCGTGCATTTCTTGCGGCAGTAAAGAGCGTGTAATCATAAGTGATAAGCTTTATGAAAGGAAAACGATGACCGTAGGGGGAGTGTCGAATTGCATATCCTACTATGTTGAAGGATGGAGGGAGAATCAGCTATGAGAACAGTCAGGTTGACCGTAACGAAGAGTGCATGCCGCAGCGGGTATTGTAAACAGGGAGATAGCTTTGTTGTGAAGGACTTATGTCCGCCTCTATGTCATGAATTCTGGAATTCAATATATCCAAGTGTTTATGCATTATTGAATGGTGCATTGCTGGATTATGGAGAACAGCGGGCAACGCAGTTTGATGCAAAATGCCCGGATGGCGGCAGAGTATGTATCCATGGAGAGCTCATGGAAGAAAATCGGACAGAATAGAAATGAGTTTCTGCCTGCTTAGGGATAACAGTAAAATGAAACATGAACTAGATGGATGAAAAGGCAGGTGTTGGATTTGCGTTTGCACACCTGGCTTTTTTATATACAGAGCAGTCATTTAGGTATGTTAAGATTTTTCCTGCTATTAAAAGGCTTTCTTCCAATACACAGGATCCTTTTTCACCAGACTGAGTATTCCCCTTTTTAGAATATCCTTTGAATGCATCATCATTTTATGTATATGCATCTTCTTTTTGAGTAAGCGTTTGGAAATAATGCAGCTTTTTTAAACCGGTATATGCATGATGCATTGTCTGCACAACAGGCTGAAAAGCGGCTTGCAATGTGTGTTTTTATGTTATCTTGTCTGCGACTCTTGAAATTTCCCTATAATAAGGGTAAACTTATCACATGAAGTTTTTTGTCAAGGCAGGGAAAGTAACATGTTTGGATATGTAATTGTCAATAAACCGGAGCTTAAAATAAAGGATTTCGATACCTATCAATCCTTTTACTGCGGCCTGTGCAAAGCACTCCATGAGGATTTCGGTCGCAGAGGTCAGCTGACCTTAAATTTTGATCTCACCTTTCTGGCGATTCTGCTTACGGCATTGTATGAGCCGGAGGATCAGCTCGTCAGGGAGCGATGCGTTGTTCATCCGATGCACCGGCATGTAAAGCGGGAGAATGCTTATCTTCGCTATGCTGCGGATATGACGATTATTCTGACCTATCTGAAGTGTGAGGATGACTGGAAGGATGAGCATCGGCTGCAGGCCAGAAGCATGCTATCGCTTTTAAAGCGTCCGATGAAGCGTATGGAAGAAGCCTATCCCCATAAGATACAGGCAATCCGTGAGGCTTTGCAAAAGACAGCGGAGCTGGAGAAGGCGCAAAGCCGTGATCTGGACAGGCTTTCCTCCTTGAGCGGTGTGATGATGGCGGAAATCGTTACCTACCGGCATGATGAATGGTATGATACACTATATCGTCTGGGAGATTATCTGGGAAGGTTCATCTACATCATGGATGCCTATGATGATGTGGAAGACGATCGAAGGAAGGGACAGTTCAATCCGTTTCTTGAAAAAAGCGGGCAAACGGATTTTGATGAACGTGTCAAGGTCATTCTGGAGCTGATGATTTCCAACAGCGCCGATGCATTTGAAGCACTGCCGATTCTGCGGCATGCGGATATACTGCGTAATATCCTGTATGCGGGAGTCTGGACGAAATATGAAATGGTAAGAAAGAAAAGAACAGGTGAAAAAGATGGATGATCCGTTTAAGATATTAGGGGTGTCAAGGGATGCCAGTGAGGATGAAATCAAGCGTGCTTATCGCCAGCTTGCGAAGAAATATCATCCCGATGTAAACAAGGAACCCTACGCTGAAGAGAAATTCAAGCAGATACAGAATGCTTATCAGCAGGCACTGGATTATAAAAAGAACGGGGGAGCATTCGGACAGAATTTCAACGGCTACCAGCAGAATACCTATCAGCAGTCATTTTCCAATGATTACCAGGCAGCTGTCAGCTATATAAACATGGGGCGTTTTCAGGAGGCGATTCAGGTGCTGAACAGCATTCAGAATCGGGATGCATCCTGGTATTATCTGTATGCCATCAGCAATTACAGTATCGGGAACCAGATTGCGGCGATGGAGGCGGCAGAGCGAGCATGTCAAATGGATCCGTCCAATCAGCAATACCGTCAGCTATATGCACAGATGCAGTCCGGAAGAACCCGCTATCAGAGTATGCAGAGTCCCTTTGGCGGTGGAGGATCAAATTTCTGCTGTCAGCTGATCTTATGCAATATGTGTCTTGGCGGGGGATGCTGTCCGGGAATCTATCTGTGCAGATAAAGTCGCATGGTTTGCGGCGTTAGCCTATGTACGCAGAAAGGTAATCAAAACAAAAAGAGGAAGAGGTATGCAGAAATTGCGGTACCCGGCTATTCATAAAGAAGATGCCCTGCGACAGAACAGGCGATTGCCCATGTACGAAACAGAAAAGCAAAGGATCAATTTCATCAGGTTCGTAAAGATGAAATTGATCCTTTTTGTCTCAAATGCATTGCGTGCCTACTGTATCGCACATAAGAACGCAGGCTGTATGTTTTTTACCTCTCCTCAGCCTGACGAAAGGCACCGTTGTGCGTTTCCTTTGCTCTGTACAAAGCCTCATCGGCAGCCTTGATCAGCTCCATATAATTATCATTGGGGCAGGCGATAATAGCACCGGAGGATAAAGTGATTGCGGGCATATTTCGTTTCTGGGCTTCCTTCGCCAGTGACAGATTGATATCCTCCATGATTTTTTCCGCTACACGGTAGTCACGCGTATTGGATACGAAGATGGCGAACTCATCTCCATGGAGTCGTGAAGCATAATCGACTGTACGGATTCGACCGACAATCATCTGTGCCGTCAGACGGATAACCTCATCACCGGCGGAATGCCCATATTGATCATTGACAGATTTAAAATGATCGCCGTCAATCATAATCAGGATTCCATTCTCATCCTCCTCCATTCCCTGTATGTGATGCTTAACTGTACTGCGGAAGGATTTCATATTCATCATACCGGTCAACTCATCGATGGCTGCAGCCTTCTGGGCAGCCTGCAATGCAATTTCCAAACGCTTCTGTGTCTGACCCAGCTCCACATAGGCCCCCTTTAATTCACGGTTTTTCAGCTCTCTGCTGATCTGGCTCAGTACATATATCAATATGATTTCCAGTATGAGCAGAGGAATCAGCCAGATTTGCAGGGTTGCGGACAGCATGGAATATACGGGTACGAGAATAAGATAATCAAACTCGTTTCCCTGCTGGATCAGTCCGAAGTATTTCTGATTCTGATAATCAACCAGCTGCATACCGTCATCCTTCAGAAGCGAGTTGAAGTCGGTGGAAAAGCTGTTTTGAAAATCATAGAAGGCCTGTGCATAGGAAGCCTCATCCTCCAGCTTCTTTCGATCCTCCTTTGAAATTGAGGAATCGGCCTGCTTCAGCTTGTTGTTTGCCTCTGTCAGCTGTTCTCTGTTTTCCTCAGTACTCTGCATCAGGTTTCCGCCTAGATAATCCTCCTCACTGCTACCGATGATGGTGCCTTTTTTATCAAAAATGATCAGCTGCTCCTTATCATATGCCTGTAAAGAGGCGACAAGCTTCTGTATGTTTCCCATTTTTATATCATAGGCAAACACGGTTTTCTGATCCGGCTGCAGCTGTGAAATGGTGGATAGAATATAATGATTGGCAAAGCTCATATACGGCGGAGTGAACACGATTTCACCCTTCGCATCCACTGCATTGCGGTACCACGGACGTGTTGTGGCATCATATCCGCTTTTTTCATATTGCTCATAGGGCGTATCCCAGCTGTATAAATAGGAGTTCCTATAATACATATACAGGCCGTCAAAGGTATCACCCTCAATAGCCTGCAGCTGCTTATCCAGCTTTTTCAGATACTTCCAGATGACTGCCGGCTTTGGCTCTGCTTCCACCTCCCTTTCAAGCATGGTTGTGAACAGCTGAAAGGAATGCCGGTAATCATCCATAACACTTTGTACTTCCTCCTGTGACTGCAAAGCATGCGCATTCATATCCGCTTGGATTTGCCGGTAGGCATGATTGCCTATGATGATGCAGGCGGCAAGGTTGATAATCAGAAAGCCTGCGACATACCACAGCTGATGCTTTTTAAATAAACTGCGTTTCATATGGAACCTCCTCATTGGTTTCGCCATAAAAGTTGAGTTTTAAGAAATATCTGTTATGTTCATTTTATCACAAAAAGGCGTAGTGCACATAAGAAAAGAAATTCAGTATGCATTCTTTTAAATTGGCTGAAAAGAATGCCTGTAATATCAACAAATGAAAGAATATTTCATATCGTATTTTATTAGCTGGCGGCTTTCAGGGCGGCTGGGCAAGGGTGGTGGTTGATGCATTTGAAAGAGCTTGTCTGTGGAAAATCATCACCGAGGGGAAAATAGTGGTGGAAATATGTTTGCGTTTGTGAAAAACTGCACGATAAGCATTGACAAAGTAAGGAATTAGAGTATGATATATATGGATATTAACCAAGGGTAACATTTAGAAAGTTGGTAGTTGATTATGACGACATTGGATAACATTAAACCCGGACAGGGTGGCATTATACGGGCAGTTGGCGGGCAGGGGGCGCTGCGCAGACGGCTGCTGGATATGGGATTGACGCCGCGTACGAACGTGCATGTAAACAAGGTGGCGCCAATGGGTGATCCCATGGAGCTGAATCTGAGAGGCTATGTTCTGACGCTGCGTCTGGAGGATGCCGCTAAGATTGAGGTAGATACGGAGGGGGCGAAATGAAGGATGTACTAATCGCACTGGCCGGTAATCAGAATTGCGGCAAGACGACACTCTTCAATCGGCTGACCGGCAGCAACCAGCATGTGGGGAATTTTCCCGGAGTAACCGTGGAAAAGAAAATGGGGCAGATCAAATCGTTTAAGGAAGCTGCCTTGGTCGACCTGCCGGGAATTTATTCCCTGTCTCCTTATACGAGTGAAGAGGTGGTGACAAGGGATTTCATTTTAAAGGATGATCCGGATTTGATCATCAATATCGTGGATGCTACGAATATTGAACGAAACCTCTATCTGTCTTTGCAGCTGATGGAGCTGCAGAAGCCGATGGTGATTGCGCTGAATATGATGGACGAGGTGACGGCGAGTGGAAACAGCATTGATGTGCATACGCTGAGTGAGCATCTGCGCTGTCCGATCGTGCCTATCTCCGCAAGCAAAAATGAGGGGATCGATGAGCTGATCCGTGTGGTGAAAAAGCAGATTCGGGATGGAAAACAGGCAGTAAATCTGGACTTCTGCAAGGGAGAGGTTCACCGTGCCATTCATTCCATAGCCCATATTATAGAGGATCATGCGAAACAGGCAAAGGTTCCCATGCGTTTTGCCTCTACCAAGCTGGTGGAGGGAGATGAACCGATGCAAAGGGAGCTGAAGCTGCATCAGGATGATATCGATATTATAGAAAAAATCGTAAAAAGCATGGAGGATGCCTTACAGACAGACCGTGAGGCTGCACTGGCAGATATGCGCTATTCCTATATAGAGGAGCTGGTGGCTGACTGTGTTGTGAAACGGCATGCATCCTCAGCACAGGTGCGCAGCGAGAAAATTGACGGGCTGCTGACACATAAATATCTTGGCATACCGATTTTTATTCTGATCATGCTGTGCATTTTCTATCTGACCTTCGGTCCGATTGGCGGTACTATGCAGACGCTGCTGGAGGATGGGATTGCCGTAGCATGTGATCAAATGGCTAACCTGCTGGCGTCCATGCAGGTCAGTGACTGGCTGCAGGCGCTGATCATAGACGGTATCTGCAACGGTGTGGGAAGCGTACTGTCCTTTCTTCCTGTGATCGTAACGCTGTTTTTCTTCCTGTCTTTGCTGGAGGACAGCGGGTATATGGCCCGGGTGGCGTTTGTTATGGATAAGCTGCTGCGTAAAATCGGCTTGTCGGGCAGAAGCTTTGTGCCAATGCTGATTGGCTTTGGCTGCAGTGTGCCCGCTATCATGTCCGCCCGTACACTGAGCAGTGAGCGTGACCGGAAAATGACCATCGTTGTCACTCCGTTTATGTCCTGCAGTGCCAAGTTGCCAATTTACGGTATGATAACCGCTGCATTTTTTCCTGAGCATACTGCATTGATCCTGATCAGTGTATATCTGATTGGTATCCTTGTGGCAATCCTGTCTGCACTGTTGCTGAAAAGCACAATGTTTAAGGGAGACAGCGTGCCCTTTGTAATGGAGCTGCCTTCCTATCGTATACCGAGTGCAAAAAGTGTAGTGCTGCATATGTGGGAGAAGGCTAAGGATTTTCTGCGCAAGGCATTCACGATCATCTTTGTGGCCAGCATCGTTATCTGGTTTTTACAGAGCTATGATTTTTCCTTCACTGCAGTTGCGGATTCCGCAGATTCCATGCTTGCCAGCATCGGCACCTGGATTTCTCATATGTTTGCACCGCTGGGATTTGAGGACTGGAGAGCAAGTACCGCACTTGTAACCGGAATCACGGCAAAGGAAAGTGTTGTTTCCACGCTGAGTGTACTGACCCAGACAAACAGCGATGCCGGTTTGAGTGCTGCTTTGCAGACAATTTTCACACCGGTTTCCGCCTTTGCATATCTGTGCTTCACGGTATTGTATATGCCATGCATTGCCGCCTTCGCCGCAACAAGAAGAGAACTGGGATCCATCAGGCAGGCGCTGGGAGCTGTCGGCTACCAGACGATGGTTGCCTATCTTGTCGCATTCCTTGTCTTTCAGATCGGAAGTATGTTCTTCTGATTGGACAAAACCTGTATTCCTGCATATACTAAAGGTGAACAGGATGTGAGAATATGAATATTGCAGATGTTATCGTAATAGCGGTACTGCTTGCCATACTTGCGGTAATCGTTTATGCTACCAGACCGAAAAAAGGGAAGGACTCCGGCTGCGGCTCCTGTCACAGTGACTGCTCCAGCTGCTCTGCCTTTTCCAGCCTGTATGAAGATTATAAGAAGGATCAGGAACAGGAATAATATATGAGCTGTCTTGCATGCTATCCTGAATAAATATGGGATATGTGGAAATACAATAAGGTGTGCGGATGCTTTGCCAACAGCTTATGGCTTCGCTGAGGTTGCACCTGCTGTTCCTGTGTTTGGAATTGAATAATAAAAAGCAGGTAATTTTAAAAAGGCCTGGTCTTCGGTTGTTTATGGATAAGGAATTCACATTTCTATTGTCATTTATAGTAATGTGAATTCTTTTTTTGACTTATCGTTAAATAGGGGAAGAAATATCAAAAGGTACTGACATCTGAAATTTTAACTTTCGTATGTAAATTCCTTCATGATAACGGTGTCTTGTGTGGTATAGTATAGCTGTAAGGAAAGCAGGTGTAGAACATGATTTTACCATACAGAGATAAGCAGCCGCTCATAGAAGAAAGCGCCTATGTATCCAGCAATGCGACCGTGATCGGTGATGTGACGCTGGAGAAGGGAAGCTCCATCTGGTTTCACAGCGTGGTGCGTGGCGATAAGGATCATATTCATATCGGCGAGGACAGCAATATACAGGATAATTGCACGCTGCATACGGATCCGAAGCATTTGCTGCAAATAGGGAAACGGGTGACCGTGGGCCATAATGCGGTGCTGCACGGTTGTATGATTGAGGATGAGGTGCTGATCGGCATGGGAGCTATTGTGTTAAACGGTGCACATATCGGCAGACACAGTATCATCGGTGCAGGGGCTCTTGTAAAGGAAGGACAGCAGATTCCGGAAAACAGTCTGGCTGTGGGCAGTCCTGCCCGGATCATACGCAAATGCAGTGAGGAGCAGGTAAAGGAAATTCTGGAGAATGCCGCGCATTATGCACAGCTAGGCAGTGAATACAAAGAAATAGATGTTTAAAATCACGTATAAATGAAACACTCCTTCCCATACTAATGGTGACAAAGGAGTGAGAATATGTTTGAACACAAGAAAAAGTTATTACATCCTGTAAAGGTAGAGCGTCCCAATCCGCAATACGCTGTCCTGATGCAGGAACAGCTGGGAGGCTGCAACGGTGAGGTCAAGGCAGCGATGCAGTATCTGTCACAAAGCTTTCGCGCAAAGGACCCGGTCTTCAAGGATTTGTTTCTGGATATCGGTACCGAAGAGCTGAGCCACATGGAAATGGTGGCAGAAACCATCAATCTGTTAAATGGTGGTGATGTGGACTATAAGAAGGTGGATGCCGGTGAGATTGAAACAATGGTTACCTTCGGTCTGAATCCTGCCCTGGTAAATTCCAGCGGAAATCCATGGACTGCTGACTATGTGACCGTGACAGGTGATCTGGCAGCCGATCTGCTTGCGGATATCGCAAGTGAACAGCGTGCCAAGGTGGTATATGAGTATTTGTATCGTCAGATTGATGATAAATATGTCAAGGAAACCATCATGTTCCTGCTGGAGCGTGAGGAAGCTCACAATGCACTGTTCTGTGAAGCACTAAATAAAATTACAGATGACGGCAGCAATAAGAGCTTCGGTATGAGTGAAGACAGTCGCTTGTATTTTGACTTATCCAAGCCGGGACGTTACTTTGATGATCCGGATCCAAAGGCACCGAAAATGGCAAATGCCAAGGATTCCAAAAGCACCAAAAGCAAATCAAAAAAGAAATAAGACATGCAACAGCCAAAGGGGAACCTGCGGCTTTTTCTTTTGGAGATACTGTTCGAATCTCGAATAAGAAAAGGAATGCGAATTTACTCAGCATTCCTTTTTCTTTCTATTTAAGTTCGTTCTTTTTCAGCTTTTCTTTTAAATCATCATATGTATCACATTTCAGGATAAGGATGACTGCGTCATCTATCTGCTGATCGGATAAGGAATTCACCCAGTTATCGTCAATTTCGTACTTATGGATGATCTGTGTTTGTAACAATGTCCTTTTTCCTTTTTCAAGA
>NZ_JAHOOJ010000043.1:0-10225 GCF_019132535.1 Erysipelatoclostridium sp. DFI.2.3
AGAATGTTTTTTCACTGATTCTCTTGATTTTAACTTTAGGGGTCTTAATTTTTAGCCTTTATTTTTTCTCTCCCCCAAAGTTGACCCCCAAATTTCTGGCGAAAACCCCTAAAAAATTTGGATAGCCCTGCAGAAAAAAAGGATGCCCTCAATATGAGAACACATCCTTTTTGCTGTTCATGTATAATCTTATCGTTTGTTGAAAGGAACGATTGTCTTAGGAATTCCGTTTTCCATGATCAGTGTAGGCTCACCCTGAATCAGTGGTGTGATATAGTCATAGAATTCCTGTGTCAGACCCTGGTAATCCGGCAGAATCCATTCAACAGGTACATGTTTTACATGGTTAGCGAAGTTTTCAGCAGGTCCGGAGATAAATTTTGCATTATATCTTCCATCCACATATTCTCTCTGTACGGCAACTACGTGTCCTGTAAATTTGCCATCAGCACTTCTGCTGTGTGCTGACATACCCAGCTCAAATGCTTCTGTAACGTCAACCAGTGACTGTGCGAAGTTGGAGCTTCTTGCTGCAGTGCTCAGATCCTGCACCTTAGCACGAGGAGCGATACCAGCTTCCAGAATCATGTTTTTCAGGTTTTCACCGGCACCACCTAATACAGCGTGTCCGAAACCGTCATTTACAGCTTCACCGGCTGCAATGTATGTACCGTCTGCATAGTGAGCACCCTCACTTGTAACGATGTAGCATTTTCCTTTTTCATCCATGCATTTCTTAACCTGTGCAAGGAATTTTTCCTTATCGAAATCAACCTCAGGCAGAACGATCAGGTCAACTCTTCCGGTAACAACTGTAGAACCTGCAAGCCATCCTGCATCTCTACCCATTGTTTCCAGAATAAATACTTCTTCACGTGTATATACGTTGTAGTCCAGCCAAGTAGCGTTTACAACTTCATTAGCAAATTTAGCTCCTGAAGCGAATCCCGGACAGTGGTCAGTAACCATCAGGTCATTGTCTACTGTTTTTGGAATACCAACAAAACGCTTGTCGATATTGTTTGCCTTCGCCCACTGGCTCAGTGCATCAACAGTATCCATGGAATCATTTCCGCCGATATAGAACAGAATTTCGATATCATGCTTGTCCATGATTTCAACCAGCTTGCGGTAATCTGTTTCATCGTTTCTCTTCAGCTTGTAGCGGCAGCTTCCAAGTGCAGAAGACGGCGTCTGACGCAGAAGTCTGTTTTCGTAGTCGCTCATGTTTGTCAGATCGTATAAACGGTCTTCCAGAATTCCTTCAATACCATTTAATCCACCATATACGTGGTCATATACAGGGTTCAACTGGTTTGCGCGTACCACACCTGCCAAAGAAGCGTTAATAACGGTAGTTGGTCCACCAGACTGTGCAACTAAACAATTTGCCATGTTATAATTCCTCCTATTAACATTTAACATTACGGCATTATTTTAGCACATAATCCGCTATTTTTAAAGTTCCTATTTGTTTTTCTTTGTATTATACTGTCCAAATATACCGATAAAATCAAGAATCAGGTCATTCACAAGCAGAATCGCGGAAACCTGCCAGTTTTTAAAGGCGATGATCACAATACCTGCCAGCATACAGCCCTCCAGAATCAGCAGCAGACGGATATCCTTTTTATAGCGTGCATCCCCCCACAGCGGCAGCAGTCCCTTCACATCCTGATGCCTCAATATATAGTCATCCATCAAAATCAATACGATCCAGTACAGAACACCGCCGTCGCGATAGCTGTACAGCAAAGCAGGCATCAGCGCCAGCTCCATACAATGTGCCAGTATATTATCCTGTATTGTTTTTTCCATATGCAAATCACATCCTCATGCATATGGTAACACGTTTCGCAGATTATGGAAGCAAAAGTTTCAGGAACGGCTGCTGCTTTTCCCTCGCAGCTTTTTCCGTGCGAATATCATTTTGAAATCATGTGGATTGAACGGGAACAGCGGATAGAAATAGGAGGTATTTGTCACGGTGCGGTTGCTTGCCATGATAATCAGCATAAGTGCGATACCGAGCCAGAAGCCCCAAACCGGTGAAATCGCCGTAAGCACCAGCAGCATCACACGCATGAATTTGATCGCATAGCCCAGCTCATAGCTTGGCTGCGTGAAGTTCGCAAGTGCCACAAATGCCATATACAGGATAATTTCCGTTGCCAGCCAGCCTGCATTCACTGCAAAATCCCCCAGAATCAGTGCACCGATGATACTGAAGGAGCTGTTCAGGGAGCTTGGGGTGTTGAGAGATGCCATCTTCAAAGCATCAATACCGAATTCCAGCACCAGAAACTGCACGATGATTGGCAGATTCATATGGTCCTGTATCATCGCAAAGCTGAGCCAGTCCGGTGTCAGCTGCGGATTGCAGTTGAGATAGTACCAGATGGGTGTGACAAGCAGTGTCAGGAAAAACACCAGAATGCGTACGATGCGCAGATAGCTTCCGGTAATCGGTGGCAGATAATAGTCCTGTGCCTCCTGTATGAAGTCAAAAAAGCTGGTCGGCAGGATGAGCACGCTGGGCGAGTTGTCAATCATCAAAATGACCTTTCCCTCCAGAATATTACTGCTGGCCGCATCCGGGCGCTCTGTATAGCGGACCTTAGGAAACGGATTCAGCCATTTGTGCGGTACCAGTGCCTCGGCAAGACTCTCCTGCGCCATGGTCAGCGCCTCCACATGGATTTCCGACAGCTTTCTGCGGATATCATCCAGCAAATCCTGATCCGCCAGTCCATCCATATAGCACAGCACGATATCACTTTTGCTCATGGAGCCCAGCGTATGGTATTCCATTCGCAGATGCGTATCGCGGATTCTTCGCCGTATTAAGGCTGTATTGAAAATCAGTGTTTCCACAAAACCATCCCGACTGCCGCGCAGCACCTTATCATCCTCCGGCTCCTGCATACTGCGTGTAGGATACGTTCTGGCATCAATCACGATACCTTCTTCATAGCCCTCCACAATCATCAGGACACTGCCGCTTAAAACAGATGTAATCATCGCCGCAAAATCCGGCTGCACATCCACCTCGAGATAGGAGAGCCAGGAGTCGCAGAAGGTTTGAATATCCTGTGTTTCCACGCATTCCTTTACGTCTGCTTTCAACAGAAACTCCATCATCTTTTCCAGTATTTCATCCTTCGCAAAGCCATCCACGAAATACAGGCTCATATGGATTCCCTGTACGAGTAGCGGTTTAACGACGATATCAAAGTTTAAATCCGTCTGCATTTGTTCTTTCAGGCGGGTGTTCAGTTTCTCATATTCCTTTTTCATTTGCATCACCTGCTGTTATCGTGTGCAGAATGAAAGGAATTATGCAGGAATTCATGAATGTATACATAGAATATATAGATTTTCTTCTAGCTGCTTTTATTGCTATACTTCCTGTAAATATTTTTTAAGAGGCTCATCCTGCCGCAAGAATCGTTACAATGACCTCGTCCTTTAAACTATCATTGATTGCCATGCCGAATATGATATCCAGTGCACCACCAGCCTCCGTATGTATGAAATTGACAATTTGCTGAACCTCCTCCAATGTCAGCTCACTGTTACCGCATATGTGAACAATCGCATGATGCAGTCCCCTGATATCATGTTCTAAAAGACTTGCGGATAAAGCCTCTTTGACTGCATCTTCCCCTTTCCGATTCCCGATTCCATATCCGACGCCGATAAACCCGTGCTTCTGTTTTTCCATCGTTGTACAGATATCCGCGTAATCAACATTGATGTAAACAGGAATGGTAATCAGCTCGTACAGTGCCTGTATTCCCTGCTGAATGATGCTGTTTGCTGTGGAAAATGCACTGGTGATCGGAGCATTGCCAAGATGCTGAAGGATATGACGGTTAGAGAGCGTAATGCAGGTATCCGTGTACGAATATATTTCTTCCATGGATGCCATAGCAGTGCGCATGCGTTTTTTTCCTTCAAAGGGAAAGGGCAGCGTTACAAACGCAATGGTCAGCGCATGCAGCTCTCTGGCAAGCTGTGCAAATACCGGAAGTGCTCCGCTCCCTGTACCGCCCCCAAGACCGGCACATAACAGTATCATATCCGCACCCTTCATTCTTTTACAGATTTCCTCCTTCGCCTCGATTGCTGCACGCTTGCCCAATAACGAATCTGCTCCTGTCCCATATCCTTTCGTCTGCTTTTCTCCAATCAATAGTTTATGCTCCTGTGAAAGCTGCAGCAAAGCAAGCCGATTGGTATTGACCGCAATATATTCCACACCGTGCAGTCTATGCTGCAGCATATGGCGGATGATAGTATTCCCGCCATCACCGATACCAAAAATTTTAATTGTGACCTTTCCCATAGAATCTCCTTTATCTTTCAGACAGATATCATAACACATGATGTAAATAAAACGCACACCTTTCATTATGTAGTAAGACGATACTGCTGTATCCCCTGCCAACCTCATTTTCAGCACCTGTACAAAAATACGTTTATCATTGCATTCCATTACAAGACATCCTGTAATAAATACCCACCATCTGCACAGCTGATTTTGTATCCAATCCTGTTCCTTCTCCTACATAATTGTTAAAAAGTAGGGCATCTGTAAATTCGTACAGTTTTATCAAATACATACCATCACCTGTCTGTATATTACAATATCCGCTGTTTCAAATTTGACACATGTCGCCAGTTTTCCAGAAAAAAACAGTCCGAAGACTGTTTCTACATTATTTCATATGGATTCCACGATACAGACACTGACCGATTTCTTCCTCACGAAGCAATCCCAGCTCATCCTGCCATTTCAACAGAAAAAACGGATCACGCAGTAATTTCCGCCCGAGAAGCACATAATCACAGCGCTCCTCCTGCAGGATCTGACTGATTTCTGATTCTTTGGTAATACAGCCAACCCCCATGACCGGTAACGTCGTCATGGTACGGATCGTTTCCGCATAGGGTATCTGATACAGCGGGTACGCATGTACAGCCCCTGTATTCAACCCGCCGCTGGATACAGAAATCGCAGCAGCTCCGGCTTCCTCAATCACCAGTACCGTTGACTTCATATCTTCCGGATGCAGACCACCGGCTTCATATTCCTCGGCAGAGATACGAACCACGATATCTCCCTCAAAATTATCCCGGCAGCCCTCCACGATACGGCGAAGCAGAAGGGTACGGTCCTGCCCATATGCATCGCTGCGCTGATTGGTGAGCGGAGATAAAAACTGGTTAATCAGATACCCGTGGGCGGCATGCACCTCCACAAAATCATATCCAAGCTCCCGTGCCCAGCGGCTTGCGAATTCAAAATTCACAATCAGCTCATTGATACCGTCCTCATCCAGAGAGATGACATCCCCCTGCTCCATCGGTCCATACTTCTGATTACCAAAGGTATTTTTCATTCCGGCGTGATTTAACTGAATACCGATGTTCACACCATAGGCATGAACACAATCCACAATATCCTTCAGAATCTGCCGCTGCCTCGGTGTAAAGATTCCCAGACATTCATCATTGATATAGCCGTGGGCATTTACTGCCGTAGCTTCCTGCACGATAAAGGCCGGCCGCCCCTTGGCAAGCGTATCATAATGCGCAACATGATGCAGATTTCCCACACCATCCTTTGTTTTCACCATATAGGTACACATGGCAGGTACTCCGATGCGATTACTCAGCTCCATATGCCCCAGCTTGTTTTTTTCAAAAACCTTCAAGTGAATCCCTTCTTTCTTAGTTTTCTACTTTCTCACTGTATTCTTCCCACTTTTGCATCAGATTTTCAATTTCATTGTGAATAAGATCAATTTTTTCATCCAGCTCCTGCATTTTATGATAATCGTGGTAATACTCCGGTTCAAAGCGCAGCTCACGAAGAGCCTCCAGCTCCTCCTCCTTCACCGCAATCTTTTTTTCCAGCTTACTGATTTCCTTGCCGTAATTGATGTAGCGCTCCGGCTTTGCACTTTCTTTTTTCTCCGGCTGCTGCCTCTTTTCCACCGGCTGCGCCTTATCCCTGTTCATATATTCCTCATAGGTCAGCGGATAATAGCTTGCCTTACCGTCATCAATGACCAGAATCGCGGTAGCCAGCTTGCTGATAAAGTAACGGTCATGGGAAACAAACAGCATCGTGCCCTCATAATCCTTCAGGGATTCCTCCAGCGCCTCTTTTCCGATGAGATCCAGATGGTTGGTCGGCTCATCCATTAAAAGGAAATTGGGGTGTGACAGCATCAGCTTCACAAAGCTCAGGCGTACCTTCTCTCCTCCGGACAGACAGTCCACGGTTTTGAAAACCTCTTCCCCGGTAAAGAGAAAGCATCCCAATGCAGTACGCACCTCAGTGCGATTCAAATCCGGAAAGTCGTTCCACACCTCTTCCAGCACGGTATTTGCACTGTTGAACTGCGCAAGCTCCTGATCAAAATATCCAACCTCGATCTGATGCCCGAGCAGAAAGCTGCCGGACAGCGGCTCCACCTGCTTCATCAGCGTTTTCATGAAGGTTGATTTTCCTTTTCCGTTTGGCCCGATCACGGCAATCTTGGCAGACTGCATAACCTCCAGATTCACCGTACATAGCGGCTGGTCATAGCCAATTGTCAAATCCTGTACCTCCAGGACCCGTTTTCCACCCTTTACATTGGGTACAAAGCGGGCATTGAAGCTTTTCTCGTTGCTTTTGGGATCCTCGATGCGCTCCATACGGTCCAGATATTTGATTTTTGACTGTGCAAAGGCAGCCTTGTTTTTCTTATACCGGAACTTCTCAATCATCTCCTCCATTCGCTGAATTTCCTTCTGCTGGCGAATATAAGCGCTTTTCTGCTGTTCCAGATCACTTTTTTTCACATTCACGTAATTGCTGTAATTTCCCGGATACCGCCGCATGACACCGTATTCGATTTCATAGACAACATCCACGACATCATCCAGAAACATACGGTCATGGGATACGAGGACAACTGCCTTGGGATAGCGTTTCACATACCCCTCCAGCCACTCGATCGTATCGATATCCAGATGGTTCGTCGGCTCATCCAGCAACAGGACATCCGGCTTGCTCAGCAGCAGTTTTACAAATGCCAGCCGTGTTTTCTGACCACCGGAAAACGTGGAAATCGGGCGTTTCAGGTCTTCCTCCTGAAATCCGAATTTTGTAAAAATCGTCATCATTTCACTGCGATACGTATAGCCGCCCATTTCTTCAAAGCGCTGCTGTACATCCGCATAGGCATTCAGCACAGCTTCACTGTGGTCGCTGCACATTTTTTCACTCAGCTCCTCCAGCCGTTTACCAACCGCCTTCACCTGTTCAAAGGCCTGCTCCATCTCTTCTTCCACAATGACATTCTCATCCGTGAAGGTCGTCTGTGCCAGATAGCCGATCCGCAGTTTATTTTCCTTATGAATTTCTCCGGCATCCAGTACTTCCGTTTCCGCAATCACCCGCAGCAGCGTTGTCTTTCCGCAGCCGTTTCTTCCGACAATGGCGATTTTCTCAGTATTTCTTATTTCAAACTGTATGTTTTCAAATACGGTTGTTGCACCGTAATATTTGCTTCCTTTATGAATCTGATATTTCATCATCTCCACCTTCTTTTATTAGATTCGTAATATTTATTTGGACGCATTGATGCCGCTGGCAAAGGAGGCGGCTGCCTGTTTGGAAATCTTCTCCCCGTTCTTTAACCAGTATGCGGCATCCTCTTTATTTGATACATAGGCAAAATCTATTTCCAGCCCCTGCATGCCGTCCGCATCCACAAAGGTCTGGTTTTCCTTACGGGCATTCTCACTGCCCTTTCCTGCCATGGTTGCACGTCCGCCCGCTTCCCGAATATTGGAATACATATCGTAGCCGCCACTGATCAGCGGACTTGCACCGACACCGGGATTGTTCGCATCCGTATACGCACTGCCGCCCATCTTCAGCTTCTTTTCCAGACCGTACATAATATTTTTTCCAAGCGTCGGACTGCTATAGGCACTGTGCCAGATTTCCACACCGCTCACATTCTCATCCGGGTTCGTATTAAACCGCAGATAAATATAATAGCGTGCATGCTTCTGATAGCCGTCTGCCAGTCTGCCGTCTTTTCCATAGGCAGGCTTCGGCTGCTCTGACGCATCGCTTTTCGTTATTTCCACCCGCAGACCATGTTGTTCAAGCTCTTCCTTCATCCATACGGCTGCCTTGTAGGTTTCCTTATATTCTGTGATACCATTCCCTTTATTTCCCTCATCCGGGACATAGGTAAGATCCATATTCATTCCATAGGGATCCAGCAGAACATCAATATCTCCCTCTTTGGGCTTGGCTTTTTCCACGGATAAAAACAGATAGTTCTGATCCAGCTTACTGTCGTAATCCTTCAGCAGATCCTGATCCGCAATCAGCTTTATCGCATTGACATTTCCCTTGCGCTGTACGGTGGTAAAGGTATCCGAATGCAGCGTCCGATCAAAGATAACCCGCTTCTTCACCAGATTATCAATAACCGTTATCTCATAATAGCCGGGATTGAGATCCTCCAGCGTGATTTTCTGATCCGCTGTGGAATCCATGGTCATCGG
Source organism: Erysipelatoclostridium sp. DFI.2.3 (assembly GCF_019132535.1). Taxonomy (NCBI): domain Bacteria; kingdom Bacillati; phylum Bacillota; class Erysipelotrichia; order Erysipelotrichales; family Coprobacillaceae; genus Thomasclavelia; species Erysipelatoclostridium sp. DFI.2.3. Next base: position 8,584 of record NZ_JAHOOJ010000043.1, read on the forward strand.
AATGGTTTCATCCGTACACAGGTTATGCAGCTCTACGGTTTTTCCTGCAAGCTCATCCTTGTCGCCTTTTGCATCATATGTCTGAGTATATAAACCCAGAGATTCTCCGTAAAAGACATAATCCCGAACCGTAAGGGTATCGGCAGCCTTTTTGTTTAACAGATGTATCGTTTCTTCACTGTTCAAGCCGCAGACAGTGAATTTTTTTGCTGTTTCCTTCTTCTGCGGAAACAGCAGTCCTGCGACCGCATACAAAACAAGAGCAACCAGCAGAATCAGCGGTACTGCGATTTTCCAGCGTACCTTGTATTTTCGTTGTCGAGGTGCGTATGCCATGAGTATCCCTCCGTTTTCTAACGTATATCATCAATCAGTGAAGCCTGCAGTTCGATATCCTTGATATGCTTGGGTGCCTGGTCCTTTAACGGCGGATAGCTCATATGCTGCGTGGATACTTCAACATCCAGCATATCCTTCGGTCTCTTCGGTACCGGCAGCATGGTATCCTCAAACTCCACGTACTGTATAGGAAAAACACTTTCCAAGCTGTATACAACCGGATGAAAAAAGGAATTAAAGGTCCAGGTCAGATCATAGCCAATCCATGCGGTGTTCTTATTGATCTGCCCGTATTTTTTTGCATTGCGTACAAATCGGCGCTTTAAAAGCAGCGGATTGCAGTGCAGATTCTCAAAGAAGACGATCAAAACCATCAGAATACCGTTGCGCACACGCCATATAAAATCCTTTGCTTTGTTTTCGCTTACATGATCCAGCACAAAAATATCAATGAACAAGCCGTCACTATCTCTGCATTTATTTTTTAACAGCGCGTTGTATTCCACACAATAGGTACCTTTTTTTCGTACCTTCATCGGCGGAACCAGCACATTATACTCGCTGTGGGTTTCAAAGCACTGTGTGATATAGGCATCGCCCAGTTCATGAACCACCCTTTGGAATTTTTCATAATCCTCGCGCAGCATTCCGATATCCGCATCATCATCCCATGGAATAAAGCCTTTGTGCCGGACAGCGCCAAGGGCACTTCCGCCGGTCAGCCAGTATCGAATGTTGTGCTTTTTACACAATGCATCTATATCCTTCAGCATTTCCAGCAGTACGAGCTGTACATCCCGTACGGTAATGCTGGTACCATCTTTTCTTGTCTTTAATATGTACTCTTTCATCACAAATCACCATGTTATATTATAGAAGATAAAGATAGCGAACACAACGGTTTTCAAAAAATATCACAAAAAGGTAAGAAACCATAATGCGAAATCACTAAAATAACAGAGTCACCGGTAATATTTGAAAGTACCGGGCTTTTTTGCGGTCCAATCGCGTCATGGAGAGCAGGACAACGACAAAGCATGTAAAATAAATACTACGGATACGGAAATCTATCCTAAACCGTCTTGAGGAGTGCATTGTTTATCTATCTGCTATGAAATCCCCTTTTACATAAAAATATAACAAAAAAATCAAACATTTGTGGATTTTTTAGGAATATGACAGATTCCATACGTATAGAAGGGGGTAAGGAGCCCTTACAGAATGGAGGACATAAAAATGTCAAATGCAAGGAATCAACTCAACTACAGTAACGATCTATTTTTTAAGTACACCCTTTCCCGTG
>NZ_JAHOOJ010000044.1:0-6545 GCF_019132535.1 Erysipelatoclostridium sp. DFI.2.3
GAATGTTTTTTCACTGATTCTCTTGATTTTAACTTTAGGGGTCTTAATTTTTAGCCTTTATTTTTTCTCTCCCCCAAAGTTGACCCCCAAATTTCTGGCGAAAACCCCTAAAAAATTTGGATAGCCATGCTGTCTTGCATGACTCCCTGTTTTTTATGCATTATCTTCGCTGTAAACGATTTTCAGACGCCGCTGATTACCTTCACCTTCACTGACGGTAGCAATATGCTTCATATTGGCTAAATAGTTGTGAATAGCCTTTCTTTCATCGGCCGGCATAGGATCCAGTGTTGCATCAGTTTTTGTCCTCTGTACGCTTTTCGCAACTCGAAGAGCCAATGAACAAACTTTCTGATATTTCTCTTCCTTATATCCGTTGATATCAATCAGTACACCAATCCGGCGCTTAAACTCACTGGAAGAAGCAGATTTCAGAACAGTATTGACTGCCTGTAATGTCTGTCCGTTCTTTCCAATCAGAATAGCGTTGTTCTCAGCGTCCAGATTAACACGGAAATATTCACCGTCATCCACCACATCAATGGACACTTCCATATGAATACCTTCGAAATAGGTCTGCAGATATGCTTTCATGAATTCACGAATATCATTTCTACAGTAAGCCGTTATGGTTGTTTTGCTGCCAAGACCCAGAAAGCCTGAGGTTTCTTCTGTAACATTATAAGTGAGCTCTTCTACGCTTACTCCCTTATCCTCGGCAGCCTGCTTCAATACATCTTCCAGATTTTTGCCAGTATACGATTTCATCCTGTTATCCTCCTAATCTTTGATAAAGAATTTGTGGATTACAATATTTTGGATAACTCTTGCAAGAGAGTTTACCAGCCAGTAGAAGGACATACCCAGCGGCCAGTTGATTGCAAAGATGGCAATCATACCGGTACTCATGTACATCATCATGTTCATGGAGCCCATCATACCATTTCCGCCCTTTTTCTTAGGCTCTGCATATTTTTTCTCTTTGACATGCATCTTTTTCTTTCTGTGTTCCTGCAGCCACTGCGGCATTTTGAAGGACAACAGCTGGAAGGCTACCATCAGAACAAAGATGACAACATACCAGTAATTACCTAAGTTAAACCCTTCGATCGGCGTCTTAGCCAGGTTGATTCCCTGGAAGGAACCGGTTACCACGCTGTACGCGCGCATCGTCGCCTGATACATACCCAGAATTACCGGGAACTGTATAAACGTTACCAGCAGTGTTCCAAACGGATTGATTTTGTATTTGCTGTAGAGCGCCTGCATTTCCTGCGCCTGCTGCATCTTGGAGCGGTCATCGGTTTTGCCTGCATATTTCGCCTGAATCTTATTCATTTCCGGCTGAATGGACTGCATACGCTGTGATGCTACCTGTGATTTGATTGAGAACAGGAAGATCAGCAGCTGAATCAGGAAGGTCGCTGCAATGATACCGATACCTGCATCACTGAAATCTGCTACAAAGTTAATCAGGAATGCAATCGGCCATACGATCAGCCCATTGAACCATCCCTCATCCATTGCATCCGAGAATGTTGTTTTTTCGATTGTAATCAAATCATCTGCTTTATAATCCTTATACTTCTTTTGAAGTTCTTTGTCGTCTGGAATGTCAACATCTCCGCGTTTCACCTGAACGTCATTGTTCGTGTAAATGGAATTGACATATGTCTTACCATTCTGCCCACGCGGAACACTACATCCGGTCAGTGTCACGACCATCAGCATAACGACCAGAAGAAACTTCTTTTTGTTTCTAAAAAAATCTTTCATCTTTTTGTCTCCTCGCTAAGTTTGCCTACCTTTATATTTTAACTTTTTTAACCAATCTTTCCAAGAGTTTTTTGTTGTTTATATAATTTTCTTCATGATATTTTACGCGAACGAGTATAATCGTATCAAATTTCTCTTCAAAACTGTAAATATCCTGTACCATCATGCGTACCTGACGCTTGATTTTATTACGTACAACTGCTTTTCCCATTTTCTTACCAACGGAAATTCCTACTCTTGCATGATCTTCTTTTCGCGGCTTCACATAAATAGCAAAGGAAGGACAGGTGTAAAATTTTTTGTAATTCATAATCTCGGCGAATTCCTGGCTTTTTTTCACACGATATTCCTTTTTCATGCAGTTCTTCCTTTCTGTCTTCCGCTTCCCTGATGCCGTTTTCTACCTGCTATACGCTTTCACAGCATCATACGCTTAATCATAGCCTAAATCAGGGGAAAAAGCAATAACGTACGGCAGGAAAGCACCTGAAACAGAGGAAGCCATCACTTTGACAAGGCGAAAAAAAATCACCACAGGGTGATTTTTTATGCTGATAACACTTTTCTACCTTTGGCACGACGACGCGCTAATACTTTACGTCCTCCTACTGTAGCCATACGGGCTCTGAATCCATGAGTTTTCTGGTGTTTTCTTTTGCTCGGTTGATATGTTCTTTTCACAAGAGCCACCTCCACTTCTTCTTTATCATTTTATACAAATTGAGCATTGCTTTAAAATTATACATAAAAACTCTGTCAAAGTCAATAATTCATTAAAAATATTTGAAAATACGTTTATTTGTCAATCCATGCCATTTTTCGACAGAAGGCATGTGTAAAAATAGGGAACAGCAGCACGATAAAAGCAGAAACCACTATAAATATAAAGATACTTGCATAAAAAAATAAAACGGTGGAGATCAGTGCCTGAAGCAGCAGCATGATGCCGTAAACAATTCTGGTTTCCACACGCAGACTCATAACTGCGTACAGGAAGATAATTCTTGCCGCTACAACCACAGCGAGAATTCCGAAAAAAACGGATAGGGAAGAAAGCTTATCCGCAATCAAAACAAATGAAAGCAGTGCCAGAAACAGCTCCAGCAGCAGACTCATCTGATAGGTAGAGGCAAGACGGTGCTGAATCATGCGTTTTGTACTTTTTTCAAACCAGTTCATATCATCACATCCTATATAATCATCTCATCTATTATATAGGAAGTTGAAAAAGAACACAATTCACTTCGCAAATTGTTCTGTATATTATCATTCAGAGGGTTTTCAACAAAACACTCCGTTTACGGTGGAAAACTTGGCTTTCAACCCCAATTTATAATATGAAGCAGAGGATATCAGCTGTTTATCCCGTCGCAACAGATTTTCCACGATTCTTCCACAAGAATACATAACATAGTTTTCCACCATATGTGGAAACTGTAGAAAAGCTTCTCATATCCTTTATTTATCATACTTTTCATGTGTATACAATGATGGAAAAGCATCTGTTGATATCCATTGTTTTCCACTTTTCCACAAAATACGGGATTCCACACTTCCTGTTTCCCCATTTTTTCCATATGGAAAGCTGTGGAAAGTGGAGAAACTCCTTTATTTATCCTGTTTAAAGCATGTTTTCCTGTGGATAACCTATGTGTGTAAACGGAATCCACCGGAAATCCTTCAGAAAACGTGTCCTGTCCGGTGGAAAACTGAATCAGTGTTCTCCTTCACTTTCCATAAACAAATTATTTCCATTTTTTCTACATGACAGCAGCACTTTTTTACATATGCTGTGATTCCCTTTATCTTAATCAGAATAGCCGTGGTATTTTTCCACAATCTATAGTAAAATATAAGGTGCATGAAAAAGGAGTCGTTTATGTCTAATTTTGCCAAGGTACAGCTTGAGCAGATCTGGCAGAAGACACTTCAGCTCATAAATGAAAGTGCACATTTCGATGATGCCGTATTCAACGCATGGTATAAAGAAGATTCTCATCTCTTTGATATAGAGGATGATTTTGCGACCATTGTTGTTCCTTATAAGATCAACAAGCAGATCATGATGGATTCCATCGATCTGATTCAGCAAAAGCTGTCTGATGTTCTGGATATGAAGGTCTCCTGTCAAATCCTGCTCAAGAGCGAAGTGGATATGCTTCAGCCATCATCTGTCATTAAAAGAAGAAATGAAATTTTATTTGAAGACAAAGTAAAAAAAGAGTACACCTTCGACAGCTTTGTCGTAGGGAAAAACAACCGGGAGGCTCACGCTGCGGCATTGTCCGTATGCTATTATCCCGGTAAATTCAACAATCCGCTGTTTATATTCGGAAATTCAGGCCTGGGGAAAACCCATCTGCTGCATGCCATCGGCAATTACGTCAAGGCAAACAAGGCAGATGAAAAGGTTTTATACATTTACAGTGAGGACTTCGTCACCCTGCTGATTGAGGCGATGAAAAACAAGACGGTTGAGGACGTTAAGGAAATGATCTGTTCGGTGGACTATCTGCTGATTGATGATATCCAGCGTCTGAAGCAGAGCACCTCACAGGAAATCTTCTTCAATATGTATAACAAGCTCATTTCCGACAACAAACAGATTGTCATTACCAGTGATATTCATCCTACAGAGCTGAAGGGAATTGAAAACCGTCTGATATCCCGCTTTTCCAGCGGTCTGTCCGTATCGGTAGGGTCTCCGGAATTTGAAACTGCGAAAGCTATTCTGCAGAAAAAGATGGAAGGCCGCAGCGATGAAATCATGATTGATGACGAGGTTCTCGATTATCTGGCAACCCGCTTTGCAAGTGATGTCAGAAAACTGGAGGGAACGCTCAACGAGCTGTTCTTTAAAGCAATATTATATAATCCCGAGCGGATTGATATCACCTTCGCGAAAGAAATATTCAAAGAAAATCCGATTGTTGTAAAGCAGGAGGATGAACTAACGCCGAAGAGGATAAAGAATGCGGTATGCGAATACTATGGTCTGACCAGAACCCAGATCGAATCAAAATCAAGAACCAAAAATATCGCCAATGCGCGTCATATCGCAATATACCTGTGCAGGACGCATCTGGAAATGCCGTTTGCCAAAATCGGTTTTGAATTTGGAAACCGTGATCATTCCACGATTATGTCCTCGTATGAAAAAATGATGAAGCTGTTAAAGGAAAAGGAAACATTTCAACAGGCAGTCATGCAGATTGAAAGTAATCTGGGGATAAAATAGCTAAGATATCCACATGTTTAAACTTTTCATCCACAGCAAAATTTGTTAAAATAAGCCTATGTTCAAAGTGTTTTTATAGCTTTTCCACACTTTCCACATACTTATTATTGTTTATTTACTTATAAAACATAAAAGAAGGGAGCATCACCCATGTACTTTAAGGTGTCTAAAAAAGAATTCTACAATGCACTATCCGTGGCATCCCGTGCCATCTCTACATTTTCACCACTTCCTGCGTTCTCCGGTATTAAGATTGACGCAAAAGAAGATTGTCTGATTCTGACCGGAAGTGATTCGGATGTATCCATTCAGACGAAACTGACAAAATCGGAAGAATGTGTTCTTGAGATTCGTGATATGGGATCAATCGTTATTGAAGCCAAGTATATTCTGGAAATCGTTCGTAAGATTGATGCTGATGAAATCGAGTTTGAAATGATTGACGGTTCCCTGACTAAAATCAGTGGGAACACTGCAGAGTTCAGAATCAATGGAATGCGTGCAAATGAGTATCCGGCTATCGACTTCTCCAAACCGAAGGAATGCTTTGCATTAAAAGAGGAAACACTGAAGAAAGTGATTTTGCAGACCAGCTTTGCGACAAGTGATAAAGAAACACGTCCGGTACTGACCGGTGTGAATTTCCACTGTGAAGGCAATACGCTGCACTGTGTCGCTACCGATTCCTATCGTCTTGCAAAGAAAACGATTGATATCAGCGAATCCCTGAACTTCAATATCACCATACCTGCCAAATCCCTGTCCGAGGTTGTTAAAACACTGGAAGGTGAAGGAGAGGTGGAAATTGCAGTCAATGATAAAAAAGCGCAGTTTATCATTCATGACACAATCGTACAGACGCGACTGATTGACGGTGTATATCCGGAAACAAGCCGACTGATTCCTTTACAGTTTGACTACGAGCTGACAATCGATTCCCGTGATCTTCTCAATGCTATTGACCGTGCAAGCTTTATTAAAAATGACGGGGTTTCCGTTATTAAATTCAGTCTGAGTGAGCAGGAATGCGTGCTTTCCAGCAAGTCCGTGGAAGTAGGATCCTCCACTGAGGTTTTAAGCAGTGCCAGCTTCACAGGAAGCTCTCTGGAAATCAGCTGTAACGGACGATATGTCTTTGACGCAATCAAGGCATTGAGCGGCAGTCTGGTAACCTTCCGCCTTTGTGGAGAAATGAAGCCGTTTATCATTAAATCTGTGGATGATGATAATGTTTTACAGCTGGTACTTCCAGTCAGAACCTATGCATAAACAGGCAGTAAGGGGAACATCCTGCTGCCTTTTTCTATGTATTTTAACAAAAGTAGACCTTTTTCAGGACTGGAATGCAGCGTTTGAAAAGAGAATAAATTTACATGTGAAAAATGATGCAGAAAAGTTTGAAAAGCTGAAGTGAAAAGTTAAATTCCACTTTCAAAAGGCGAATAAAAAATGTGGAACTTTCTTCTACAAAAGTCTATACAGAGCATAAATATAGCGTTAGAAAGGGTTTCAAATAGGTAGAAGTAAGTAA
>NZ_JAHOOJ010000045.1:0-6294 GCF_019132535.1 Erysipelatoclostridium sp. DFI.2.3
AAAACGCCACTTGTGAAGTACAAATGACGTTTTAGGTGTGATAATGACTTTTCTTTATCTTTCTTATTTTTAATTTTTCCTTTATTTATGCGGTTTTTCCGCTTTGTCTATATAAGCATGTACCGAATGGGGCAGGAAAGACAACGACCATCCGTCATCTGCTTGGATTCCTGAAGGCAAAACAGGGTTCAGCGAAAATTCTTGGGATGGACTGCTGGAAGCAATCCGATGCCATTACCAGACAGCTTGGCTATATACCGGGAGAAATCAATCTCCTGAATGAAATGAGCGGTGAGGAATTTCTGCGCTTTATGGCACGTTACCGGAACATGCAGGACAGCGGACGGACACAGGAGCTGCTGGAGCGCTTTGAGCTGCGGCCAACCGGGGCCATACGTCGCATGTCCAAGGGAATGAAGCAGAAGCTGGGAATCGTAGCGGCTTTTATGCATGATCCCAAGGTGCTGATTCTGGATGAGCCGACCAGCGGACTGGATCCGCTGATGCAAAATGCCTTTGTCGAGCTGATTCAGGAGGAAAAGCAGAGAGGAAAGACAATCCTGATGTCTTCCCATATGTTTGAGGAAGTGGAAAAAACCTGTGATCGCATCGGCATCATCCGGCAGGGACATATGGCGGCAATCGAGGATACTGTCATCTTGCAGAAGAATAAAACGAAGACATACATTCTCACCTTTGCCGATTCCTCGCAGACACAGCGTTTTTTGCAGGAGCGACTGCAGATGAAGCAAATCAGTGAGCTGTGTGTGCATGTATATGTCCGAGAGGATCTCAAGGTGCTTCTGCAGCTGCTGCCGGCCTATGAGCTGCGCGATCTCAATGTCGCAACACAGAGTCTGGAGGATATCTTTTTGCAGTATTACGGAGAGAAGGGAGAAGCACATGAATAAGACACTGTTTCGTATGGAGTGGAAATCGGCATGGAAGCTGCTGCTGATTTTCATTTTGATTCTAGCGATGTATTTCAGCATTATGCTAACGATGTTTGATCCGGAGCTGGGCTCTGCGCTGGCGCAGTTTGAGAAGCTTATGCCGGAAATGATGGCAGCGGTTGGCATGAGCGGCACAGCAGCTACTCTGGTGGATTTCTTCTCAACCTATCTGTATGGCATGATCATGATTATGTTCCCGTTTTTGTTTTCTGTTATTCTCTCCCTGCGACTGCTTGTCAAAAAGGTGGATAACGGAAGTATGACCTATCTGCTGAGCTGTGGTGAAAAGCGAAGCCGTGTCTGGATGACTCAGCTGGCTGTGCTGCTGAGTGCGCTGTTTCTTCTAATTGCCTTCTGTACGCTTATGGGTATTGTTTGTAGTATACTCATGTTTCCGGGCGATTTGGATATTGCAGCCTTTCTGCGGCTGAATCTGGGATGCCTGCTGCTACAGACAGCATTGGCGTCCATCAGCTTTCTCGCTTCTTCCGCCTTGAATGAATATCGGCATGCCGCTTTGATCGGTGCCGGAACTGGTGTTGTATTCATCATGATACAGATGCTCGCCAATATGAAGGGAAATCTTGAAAAGCTGCAGTATGCGACGATTATGACGCTGTTTGACACACAGGGGCTGATTGCCAATGAAGCACAGGCATGGGCACGTCTGGGTGTGCTGCTTCTGATCGCTAGCAGCTGTCTGCTCATCGCCCGGCGAAGCTTTATGCAAAGAGATCTTTCCTTATAGTTGTCTGCGGCTGCTTTGAGGCATTTCCTGTATGTGCAGGACTGCCTCTTTTTTGTCTGCACTGTACATGCTTTATACATGAGCAGAAGCCCCTCTCAAAACAGCTTGTGTTCATAAAATAGAACTCCGTGATAATGAAAACTTTACATGAAAGTGCATTCATGCGGGTGAAAAACAACATTTTATTTACTTTTAACAAAATTATAACATTTCCTGTTTATCTTTTCTTTATAATGGAAACGAAGGAGGATAGCATTCACAGGCATAAAACCTCACGCACAAACGTATTTTGTATAGAGGTGAGAGTATGCTTTCCATAGATAAGAATCAGGTCATGATTGAACATTACCGGGAACTGACCCTGGTGAGCGAAACGAGAATACAGGTGACGATGAAATCCTACCGTATCACGATAGACGGGGAGCAGCTGCATGTGCTGGCACTGGGAAAGGATGAGATCCTGCTGGAGGGCAGTGTGCAGAATCTGGCGTTCGCATATGAAAAATAGAAAGGGTTTCGGTCTTGATCAATGGAAAGTGCAGGCCTCTTGCGATGAGTTTTTATGGATTACAAAGAAAAATCAGCTGGAACTATACGATATTACTCTACATCGAAACTATATTCAGTTCTACGCATCCATTCTGCAGCGCCCGAAAATCTACCGCTGCTTTGAAACATGTGATCTGATCACAACCACCGGTATGCTGGGATATGCACTGCGCAGCCTGAAAAAGCCCTATCGCATTGCGGCAATTCTGCTTTCTATCCTGCTGTGGTACGGTCTTTCGTCCATGGTATTTGAAATACAAATCAAGGGAGAAAAGGATGAAAGCCGGAAGCTGATTGCGGATACCCTGAAAAAGATGGAGGTTGTACCACCTTTTAAAAGCAGGGATGTCTCACAGCTGAAGACACAGCTGAAAAAGAATCTGGAAAATGATATCGCCTGGCTGGAAATTGAGAAACAGGGCAGCCGGTATCTGATTACCTATACGCCAAAGGAATTTGCCTCCTTATCCCAGCTGGGACATGAGGAGCTGATTGCACAGGAGGACGGTATGATTGAGCGCTTTGATATACAGCATGGAAACAAGCTGCACAAGGTCAATGAATTTGTGCATAAAGGTGATGTGCTGGTCAGCAATGTGCTGGAGGATTCCAAGGGCGGCAAGCAGGAGGTATATGTCAAGGGACGTGTCTTTGCCTATGTCTGGAAGGATATCACCGTGACGATGGACAAGACAAGGGAACCGAAGGCCCTTCAGTATTTTCAGCTGCTGTTTGATGCCAGACGCAAGGTGAGCGAGGACTTTCACAAGGACGATCGCATTTACAAGGAAAATATTTTGCAATTCTCTACAGATATGGGTAAAATAAAGATGGTGATTCATTACACACTGATCAAGGACATCACCACACCATAACGATAAGGAGCGCCTATGAGTGAACAATTTCGTATTGCATTAGAAGAATACCCGATGGAATGGATCGTAAAATTATGCGGAGCACAGGATAAGCATCTAGAGCTGCTGCGAAACGCCTTTTCCTGTGATATCATCATGCGGGACAATGAGCTGCGCATTCTCAGTGAGGATGCAGTTACCTTTCACAGCATTGAATCTGTGGTAAAGGCCCTGTTTAATATGATGGAGGCACATATTGATGTGAGTGGACGCGATATTGAATATGCCTGCCGTCTGGCGAAGCTGAATCGGCTGCAGGAGCTTTCCACGACATATCAGAAGGCGATCGGTAAAACGGTCAACGGGAAGCTGATTTATCCCAAAACGATCGGACAGCGGCATCTGTTTAAATGCATGTGCAACAGTGAAATCGTCTTTGCGACTGGAGTGGCCGGTACCGGAAAAACCTACCTCGCTGTTGTGTATGCGGCCGATCTGCTGAAAAAGGGAGAAATCCGCAAGATTATTTTGACCAGACCCGCCGTGGAGGCCGGAGAGAACCTGGGCTTTCTGCCGGGCGATCTAAAGGAAAAGGTGGATCCGTATCTGCGCCCACTCTATGATGCCCTGTATGATACGCTGGGACAGGAGCAGGTGGAGAAGCTGCTGGAAAAGGAAGTCATTGAAATCGCGCCGCTTGCTTATATGCGCGGACGGACGCTGGACAATGCCTTCATTATACTGGATGAGGCGCAGAATACAACTCGTGCACAGATGAAGATGTTTCTGACGAGGATGGGATTTCATTCACGCATCGTCATTACCGGGGATGTAACACAGATTGATCTGATTAAAAAACGTGATTCCGGCCTGCTGAATGCCAAGCATCTGCTGTCCGGGATAGAGGGCATCTCCTTTGTGGAGTTAACCAGCCTCGATGTAGTTCGTAATCCGTTGGTTCAGAAAATCATTGAACGATATGAGCAGGAGGAAGAACGATATGGCAAGGATTTTATTGATTGAAGACGAAGATAACATCCGCAAGATCATTGCATATGATTTGAAAAAAGCGGATTTTGATATCGTGGAATGCGGTGATGGTAGAACGGCTGTCGATCTGGCGATGAAAGAGGATTTTGATGTGCTGATCATCGACTGGATGCTGCCTCATGTCAGCGGAATCGATATCGTGAAAAAACTGCGCAGTGAGCACATTGACGCTATCTTTATCATGCTGACGGCAAGGGATGATGAAACGGATATCCTGTATGCCTTTGAGCAGGGCGTGGATGATTATATCACAAAGCCGTTTTCTCCAAGAGAGCTGCTGGCCAGGGTGAATGCCCATCTGAAGCGGCAGAACCGCAAGCAGGAGAAGCGGCTCAGTGTGGGGGATCTGTCCATGGATATGAAGCGGCGTGAGGCATATATCGGAGAGCGGATGATGACGCTGACAAAGAAGGAATTTGACCTGCTGGAGTATTTTATCCAGAACAAGGATATCGTATTGTCCCGTGACAGCATCCTGAATGATATCTGGGGCTTTGATTATGACGGAGATACACGGATTGTGGATGTGCATGTATTCAAGCTGAGAAACAAGCTGAATGCGTCGCATGTACATATCAGGTCATCCCGCGGAGTCGGTTATCTGCTGGAGGAAGTGCATGAAACGCAATAAATACGGGTATCTGGGATTGATTCTGGCCTGCATTGCGGTTGTGCAGTACAATTATCATTTGAATGAATATGTACTGCTGCTGCTCGTGGTAGTTTCGATTGCTTTGCTCTGGGAGTTTCTGGATCAGAAAAACCTGAACGTGCATCGCCGGGAGAATATCGAGCTGCAGGAGGAAATCAAATCGACTGCCAAGGATGCGCATTTGAAGAATAAGCAGCTGCTGACGGTCGTGACCAGTATACCGTTTCCGATGCTGCTGGTCGATCAGTTCGGCAATATCGTCATGCATAACAATGTCAGTGAGCTGTGTGAGGACGGTCCTGTCGGTGAGCATATGACCTATATGAGCAACGCCTATCTGCATCCTGTGCGAGAATTTATCAAGGATGCCTTTATTCTGGAAAAGCCGATGGATAAAATCATCGATATTAACGGTGTGGAATACCAGTCTATCAGTGTACCGGTGACAGCAAAGAAGAAGTACAGCGGCTGTCTGGTTCTGTTTCAGGATATTTCAAAAACACTGGAGGGGGAGAAGATGCAGAAGCGTTTTATCGCAGATGCGTCGCATGAATTGAAGACACCGATCGCCGTTATCAAGGGCATGGTGGAAATTTTAAACCGCGAGGATTTTGATGATGAGGAAACACGCCGCGAATTTATGGATCAGATTGAACAGGAAATCAACCGTCTGGATATTCTGGTGAAGGATTTGCTGCAGCTGTCCCGCCTCAGCCTGTCCACGGTTTTGCTGGAACGAGAGAAAACCGATCTTTGCCTTGTTATTGACAAGGCGGTGAAGTCACTGGAGAAAAAGGCGGAGAAAAAGGGACTGCGCATCGTGAAGGAGTATCAGAATCATGATCTGGTATTCTGCGATCCTTTGAAAATGAGTCAGGTTGTGTTGAATCTGTTGTCGAATGCCATCAAGTACAGCGATCGTGGCACGATTACCCTAAAAACGAGGGAAGAAGGCTCTTGGTATGTTTTGCAGGTAAGGGATGAGGGCCATGGTATTGTTGCAGAGGATTTGGAGAAAATCTTTGACCGCTTTTATCGGGTGGATGATGATCGCTCCCGAAGCAGCGGCGGCTCAGGACTGGGACTTTCCATTGTGAAATCCATTGTCGAGGCTCACCATGGGGAAATAAAGGTAGAGAGTGAATTTGATAAGGGAACGACATTTACGGTCAGATTGAAGAACTGATTTTCCAATGCTGATCGTGAATGTCATTTCTTTACTGAAAAAATTTATATTTTATATAAATTCGCTACGGTATTCCTCATAGGCGATCGTAGGTTTATAGAGGTATTTATCAAAGCGGCAGCTTTTCAGTTTCTCACAGCCATTACAAGATCCCGGAGTACGATCTCTGCGTTTACAGCGGAACTTAGAATAATCAGGGCAGTTGACAGTACAATTCTTTCTCTTAAACTTACAGTGAGCATAGTTCTCACATTCTAGAGAAAGTGTAGATTTATGAGAGAGATAACGGTGAGCACGGATTT
>NZ_JAHOOJ010000046.1:0-5891 GCF_019132535.1 Erysipelatoclostridium sp. DFI.2.3
ACTTCTACCTATTTGAAACCCTTTCTAACGCTATATTTATGCTCTGTATAGACTTTTGTAGAAGAAAGTTCCACATTTTTTATTCGCCTTTTGAAAGTGGAATTTAACTTTTCACTTCAGCAATTTAAGCATAATTTAATCATAATTCTCCTCCTGCATCGCCTCATCAAAATCCTGCCAGATATCCTCCCATTCTCCAATCTTATCGCTGGTCTTGGAATGCAGCCAGCTGCGAAAGGCAATCTGTGCAATCGCCGCAAATATCGGTGATAAAATAACACCGACAACCCCGAAGAGAGCTTCGGACAGAAAGATAAAAACAAAGGTTAGGATTGGACGCACATGCATCGTACGGTTGAAAATCATCGGTTGAATGAAATTGGATTCAATCTGCTGTATCGTCCATACGATAGCAAAGGCCAGAAACGGAAAAACCGGATAGCTCAGGGCACCGACAATAGCAATCAGAATCAGACCGAATGTCGCCCCCACATAGGGAAACAGGTTCAGTAATGCAAGAATGACTGCATACAGCAATGCATTGGGAAAGGCAAAGATATAAAGCGTGATACCCACCGTGACAACAATAAACAGGATATCGAGAAAGGTTCCAACCAGATACTGGTATACAATATTACTCATTGTTAGATAAAAGGTAGAAAACTGATGCAGGTTGGGAATCACCTTTTTTGCTGTACGCTTCCAGAAATCCAAATCAATGGATATGAAAAATGCGGTGATGTATGCAATTCCATAATTTGTAGCAGTATGCATCGTATTACGCAAAGAATCGATAACGATAATATAGCCCTCCTGCAAATATTTCTCCTTCAAAGTCTCCAAATTACCGATAGCGATGTGATAGCGATCCAGAAACCCCTCCAGATGCCTCATCCACACCGGCACCACTTCTGCAAAATCCATAACCTGCTTATAAATAATGGGAATCATTCCGATAACAAAGACAGCAAGAACAAGCGCAATTCCGATATATACGAGCATGACGGCAAGCTTTTGAGAAACATGCTGCTGCAAGCGGTCAATCAGAGGCTGCAGCAGAAAGGCAATGACAATCCCCATCAGGACCGGCAGACAGCTTTTATAAATATCAACAATCCAATCATACAGCTGCAGCTGCTTCGACAGTAAAACCAGCAACAGAAAAGCGGCGAGAGGAACAAGCAGCTTCCGGCAGCCACGTGCCAGTGAATCCAGAACATGCGATACTTTCATAAAAGAAAAACCCGCGACGGGGTTAATCCAGATCCATACAATCACACAGGTGATCGTAGGTCTTATGCATTTTTTTCATAACTTTTTTCTTTTTCCTTCTGGATTCACGGCAAAGATCCTCAATGCCCTCTTCCTGACTGTAACCGATATACATACCGACAGCCAGGCCCATCAGGCCTGCGACAACACACTTGTTCATAGTATCACTCCTATCACTGATAGTATGGATACTGTCCTGTCTGTTATCCCATCATTTCTTTTATTTTTTCCTGCAGTGTACTCCTACGCACATGGCGGTCCTCCACGCGCAGCGCATGCAGGAACACCTCCTTATCACCGAGCAGCACCAGACTTCGCTTTGCTCTGGTAACACCGGTGTAAATCAAACGCTTCTGCAGCATATAGCGATAATCCTTTACTATCGGCATAATGACAATTGCATATTCACTGCCCTGTGCCTTGTGGATGGAGGTCGCATAGGCATGCGTGATATTGTAAATCTGTTCCCCGCTATATTCAACAAGAACACCGTCAAAATCCGCCGTGATGCAGTTTTTCTGATGCACGTTGTCATCGCGGTAGCTGATTTCGATGATTTCTCCGATATCTCCGTTGTACACCTCATCCTCTGGCTGATTCTTCAGCTGCAGAATCTTGTCATGTTCACGGAACAGACGATAGCCTACCTTCAGCTCTTTTTTATATGAATCGGATGGATTCATCATTTTCTGTAGGGCATTGTTCAGAGCATCAATACCGGCAACACCGCCATACATCGGCGCCAGCACCTGTATTTCCTTTGGATCATAGCCCTTGTCCAGTGCATTGGATACCACACTCAGAATCAGATCACGAACCTCATAATTCTGACAGGGGAAAAATGCGATATCCTTTGCATGGTCCAGAATATCAGCCGAGCCCTCCCGAATCTGGTGTGCCAGTGTCACGACATCACTTCCCTCACTCTGACGGAAAATCTTATTCAGACGTACCAGCGGAAAACAGGCGCTCTCAATCAAATCCTTCAAAACACACCCGCAGCCGACACTGGGCAGCTGATCCTCATCTCCAATCACAACAATTCTTTTCACCATGCGGCAGGCTCTCAGCAGGTGATAGAACAGCCACTGATCCACCATGGAAAATTCGTCAATAATCAGTAAATCAGCCTGAATCGGGTCCTTGTCGTTCACCAGAAAGGTGTTCGTTTCCAAATCCCACTTCAGCAGGGAGTGAATCG
Organism: Erysipelatoclostridium sp. DFI.2.3; assembly: GCF_019132535.1. Classification (NCBI taxonomy): domain Bacteria; kingdom Bacillati; phylum Bacillota; class Erysipelotrichia; order Erysipelotrichales; family Coprobacillaceae; genus Thomasclavelia; species Erysipelatoclostridium sp. DFI.2.3. The sequence continues at coordinate 2,474 of NZ_JAHOOJ010000046.1, forward strand.
TCGTTGCCGCCGTTGAGCTCAGCTCACTCAGCCGTTTGGCTGCCCGTCCGGTCGGAGCACACAGCGCTATTGTATCGGATGGATAGTAGCGCTGATATAAATCCAGGATACCCTTTACAATCGTCGTTTTTCCGGTTCCCGGTCCGCCTGTCAGAATCAGAAAGGGCTCTTTGAAAAAGGCAGTAATCGCCTCCTTCTGTTTATCTTCATAGCGGATATGAAATTTTTGTTCCATAATCCCGATATCCTCTACATCAAATGAAACTTCCTCTTCTGACTCACGATAAGGAAACCCAGCAAGAAAGGAAGCAATGCCGTTTTGCGCATCATATTGTGTATGATGATATATGCGGCCATCCTCAATCATGATCAGGCGATCCAGCTCCAGCTCCTCCAAATAGGGAGCAATCTCCACAGCTGCATCAAATTCCTTACAGAACCGTTTCTGTATCTGTTCCAGCGTTGTATAGGTATCCCCGCTTGCCATACATAAATCCAGCACACAGGATAATATGACAGCCTTGATGCGGTAGGGATGATCCTCCGCAAACGCCAGCTCCTTTGCCAGCTTATCCGCAGTTTTAAAGCCGATCCCGTCGATTTCCTCAATCAGACGGTATGGGTTTTCCTTAACCATGGAAATCATCGCATCACCATAGGCAGCCTCCATCTTCATGATGGTTTTGACACTGATCCCCATTCGCGTAAAGAAAACAACAGAGTCATCTGCCTCTTCATGCTCCATGATTCCCTGAATGATGGAGGCACGCTTTCTTGCGTTTAACGTTGTAATCTGTTTCAAAGCCTCCGGATTTTCTTTTATGATTTCGATGGCATCCTCTCCAAGCACTTCTACGATGGACTTCGCTGTCTGCGCTCCTATTCCGGGAAACAGAGAGCTGGAAAAATAACGGATCAGCGTACTTTCATCGTTCGGCATCATTTTCTCATAGGCCGCAACCTGAAACTGCATTCCATAGCGGGGATGATCCACATAATCCCCATGCAGCTTGTACAGCACATCCTCATTCAGCTCACTGAAATATCCGGTTGCTGTAAAATCTTCTTCATTTGCATCATAGGTAACAAATTTCGCAACGGTATATCCATTGGTATCATTGCGAAAAATTGTATGCAGATGCTTTGCTTTCAATATGATTTCTTCTTCATCCATTCACTTACCTCAGTTATTCTTATAAAAGCATAAAAAGCATGGATATGATATTATTTCCTGCATGTACCATACCGGGTACCAGACAGGAAGAGCTTTTTTCATATCCGTAGGCCAGAACCATTCCGATTCCGGCATATACAAGCAGATAGCTGACATCCACCAGATTTCCTGCAAGAAGTGAATCCACGATATGGATGGACCCAAACAGGATACTGCTGATGATTGCAGCTGCCCAAAATCCGATTCTGCTTCGCAGGCAGGAAAAAGCCCCTGCACGAAACACCGTTTCCTCAATAATCGGCGCAAATACACACGTTGACAAAATTGTCATCAGTGGTAACACTGTACTGGCATTGCGAATCTCTTCCTGATTGACGCTGTTTCCAGTCTGCGTCAAAAGTCCAATCAGCAAAGACAGCAGCATATTTACAGCCAGAATGACCACAATCAGATAGGCACTCATTTTCAGATTCGCCCCTGTATTCCTGCGAAATTTCATCCAGGAATCCCGTAGAACCGGCCACGCAAGCAAGATGGCTACACCGGCAGTAAATACGTAAATCAGCAGCTGCACCCATGGCAGCAGAATCGTTGCCCCAGGTTCAACGGCAAGCGTAATTTTTGTCGCAACGATACGGTATACATACAGATAGCCTGCAAAATAATGCACAAGCAGGGCAAGCATACGCCCAATGGATAAGCTGTAAACAGCTGGTTTAGTTTCCATTATTGACTCTCCCTGCGATACGGTGCTGCAAGCTGATTCCTTCCTTGAATACATCCTCAATCACTCCCCCGCCCAGGCATTCTTCCTTCTGATAAAATACCGCTTCCTGGCCTGCTGTCACAGAGCTGACCATTTGCGGATAGCGTAAAAACACAGTGGTTTCATCTATGAAGCGCAGGATAACATCATTATCCGGCTGCCGGTACCTAAATTTCGCCGTACAAACATAATCCCCCTGCGGCCTTTCAGAGGAGAACCAGTTGACACCGGATACAATGCAGCTATCGGAATGCAGCCAGTCACTTTCACTCCCGTTTGTCACATACAAAATGTTTTTTTGTACATCCTTGCCAACCACAAACCACGGTCCGCGATTGCCTCCAATGCCAAGACCCTTTCGCTGTCCGATCGTATAGTACAACACACCACTGTGTCTTCCAACGACCTCCAGTGTTTTGATATCCATAATATCTCCATCCCGGCTCGGCAAATAGTTCTTTAAAAATTCCTTGAAATTGCGTTCTCCGATAAAGCAGATACCTGTAGAATCCTTTTTCTCTGCAACACTGTTCAACTCCATGCGCTCTGCAATTTCGCGCACCTCTTGCTTTTCCATATGTCCGATGGGAAACATGGAGTGCCGCAGTGCATCCTGCGAAACCTGACAGAGAAAATATGTCTGATCTTTATTATTGTCAGCACCCCTAAGCATGCGGGATTCCTCAGCGCTATGATCCACCTGAGCATAATGACCCGTTGCCAGGGTATCAAAGCCAAGCCTTCTTGCATAGTCCATAAAGGCATCGAACTTTATATACTTATTACACAAAATATCCGGATTTGGTGTTCTTCCTTTCCGATATTCCTCCAGAAAATACGTGAATACATGATCCCAGTATTCCTTTACAAAATCCACGCGAAGCAATGGAAGCCCCAGCTTATCCGCAACCGCCTTGGCATCCAGATAATCCTGTTCCTGCGGACATACATCATCCTGAATCGTAGGATTTCCCATGATATCATTATTTGCAAAGGAATCCCAGTTCCGCATAAACGCACAGGTCACATCATATCCCTGCTCCTTCAGCAGATATGCCGCAACAGCAGAATCTACCCCACCTGATAAACCTAATAACACTTTCTGACTCATATTCATCACCTGTCTTTTCATAATACCATCAGTTTTTATTCTTTTAAATCATGTTCAATAAAAATGATATGTTCTATTATAGCATGGAATTGCTATATTAGTTGAATGTTCCCAATATTTTTTCAATGCTGCTTCCTTGGGATTCCACAATACAGCTTTCCTTAAACCTATGTATTTTACACCTACGGTATGCTATGCATTCCTGATACCTGACGCTTATAGCAACAAAGAAATTCCAAACAAAAAAAGACCCATCGTAAGATGAGTCAGATTACCTGGCAGCGTGCTATCTTCACTGGAGCCAGTCCAGATATTGTCGCCGCTGATATGCTTAACTTCTGTGTTCGGGATGAGAACAGGTGTGTCC
>NZ_JAHOOJ010000047.1:0-5582 GCF_019132535.1 Erysipelatoclostridium sp. DFI.2.3
TTACTTACTTCTACCTATTTGAAACCCTTTCTAACGCTATATTTATGCTCTGTATAGACTTTTGTAGAAGAAAGTTCCACATTTTTTATTCGCCTTTTGAAAGTGGAATTTAACTTTTCACTTCAGCGTAAAATATTGTAAGCTCGATGTTTAACAAAAAAAGGCTACTCTCTGGTGTGGAGAGTAGTAAAATATTATCTAATAGCAATTCTTCATTTTTCTATCTAATATAATTTTTCTAATACTTGGTGAAAAAATTCTTGTTATACTCCCTAGAGAAGCACTGCTAAACAAAGTATACGCTCTTTCAAGAATATCACTATCTGCATCAAATTTCTTCATTTTATTAATTTCAATTTCACCATTGTCCAGTTTACAGTATTGAAATCTGTTAGATCTATTACCAACATAAACTAGCATATCAATTATAACCATATTAATATTAATATCTTTTAATGATTTATTATAATGATAAATATATTCGCTCAAAGGAATTGATGCATCAATAGGGACAATAAGCATAATACCTTTATCTATTATTTCATATTTAATGTCTTTCATTATTAATGCACCACCTTTCCTATGCTTTCAGTATACTCTAAACAATTTCAGATTATACCCTTTTTCTGTTAACTAGTCAAATTTGATAGCTTCATGAATTTCTTCTATAATATTTATTGCCTCGTCTTGAGATTCTACTATTCTTGTTGTAGTTGTACCATCAATAGTACTCAATAACTCTCCAAAATGCCCTATTGCATGTCTATTTCGATAATACACATTATATGCGTTTTCTAATTTTTCTTTATATTTTATGGTTTCGTATCGTCTTCCATTTAAGAAGAAAAGATCATCATCGTCTTTTTCAAAATAGCTTCCTATAGTTCCGTCTTTTCTGATATGTATTCCTTCTATTTCAAACAAATATTTAATCATACCTTCTAAAGCTCTGCATGCAGGAAAGATATAATGGCTATAGTCATATGCATGGTTATATTTTTTTTCGGATAGCGCAATTTTTTCCACAAAGGATTGCTTTACCAATTTTGTGGCATCTTCAGGGAAATCCTTAGGCAAATTTAGTTTACTCGTCATAAGCTCTATATCACTTAGTTGAATTTTCTTTTTATACATATCAGAATATGCTTTAACAAGATTAAAATCCGGTATCTTTTCAGTATAGTAAGAAACAAATAAAGAAAATAAATAATTAGGTTTACCTTGAACCAAAGTATTAGTATTTTTCATATAATAGCTGATTGTTAGTTTTTCTTTTCGATATTTTAGTTGAAATACATATTTCGTAGAATCTTGTCTGCTGTCAATCACAATATCTGGAATTTTTTGCATTTGCTTAATTATGCCTAGAACATCTTTTTCTCCTACATTCTGACATTTAAAATAAGACTCAGACATCTTAAACTGAGGTTTTGTATTTTTATTAATGGCTTCAGTCGCCAATTTGTCAGCTTGCTCATTATAATAAACTCCTGAATGCCCCGGCACCCAAACATATTCTATATTTAATATGTCAAGATAATCTTTTTTTAATTTATCAACAAACCAGGATGAAATATCTGATTTTGCATCCCATTCCTCATTCCCCCATTTTCCTATCCCTTTATAATCATGAAATATGGTAATATTTCCATAATTATTTGAGATAGCCCAATCCAAAGCTGATATAACTGCCATTACTTCTGGTGTTATATTGTTAGATTTTTGAAATCTCTCAGTTCTGACTATGTCACTTATTTCGTGTTTTTTTCCATCAGGTTCTAAAATATATATGCCATAACCTGCAATCTTATTTTTGCTATTAAAACCTCCATCAGTAAAAGCTACTACACGCCCTTCATTCAATTTGCAATTTACCATTTCATCATAATCAACCTTCAAAACTTTTTCTTCTTTTTTCTCTACTTGATTATCGATATCGTCATGTTGGAATTGTTCAGCAGCCGCTCTGGTACTAAAACCTTTGTATAATGCATCAGGAAAACCTTTTACATTTTTCTCACATTCATCCCATGATTCATATATACCTGGTATTACACCTCTAATCACCGCATAAAACTTATTTTTAGCCATATATATCCCCTCCTATTGTTTATAATTATATTATACATCATTTATTTCCATTTAAAATACAAAACAAAAAAATTACCACCCATCCCCGAAGGAATGAGTGGTTATTTTTCTTATTCGAGGTCAGACTTTCTAACCCAGCTCATGATTTCTTTTAGCAGCACCTTTTCACCGCTAATCTGCATGACTGTGTAAGTCGTACCTTTTACAAACGCTGGAATACTCTGCCCTGTTGCATATGTCTTTGCCGTCTTTTTAACTTTGACCTTTTTGCCGACTGCAATCACCGCAGCTGCGCCGGTCATCTGTAAATCGGATGTTTTAACCCATGACACAAGCTCTTTAATCAGCGCCTTACTGCCAAATACCTGCTGTACGGTATATGTCTTGCCTTTAGCCCATGCGGGGATTGTCTGACCAGTAGCGTACTTTTTAGCGCTGGACTTGATTTTGACCTTATTGCCCGCCTTAATGCCGGTAGTAGTAGGCTTACTGGTAGATGGTTTTGCTGCCTCTGCTTTCGGCAGTTTATCATGTACCAGGTATCCTAAAAATTTCATGCCCAGATATCCATTAGGGTTACCTTTCACATACTCAAAGCTTTTACCTCCATAGTTGGACTGGCTCCATGCGATCGTGTTGGTGTCAATAAGCTCCTCGCATACTGCAACATGTCCCCACTGTCCGGACTGCCAGATCATGAGTGCACCCTCTACAGCATATTTTGAGCGTTTAAAGCCGTCTGAGTAGTTGTCCCATAGCTCCTGTGCGCCGTTTACCCGTGGGCTATCCAAATACTCCTCTCGCCCTAAAATCTCGCTGATACGAGCTGTAGCATAGGTAAAGCAGTTCGGCATATTCACGCCGGTTCTGCGCACTGCCCAATCCATCCAATTACTGCCTGTCAATCCGGACAGGCTTGTTCTTTTCTTAAATGCCATTTTTTGTTTCCTCCTATATTTTTTCATTTTTTACAGGGCATTCTTCTTTTAATTGGTCTACTCTTTTCCAGAGAGCCTTAATTTCCATTCCCTGTTTTATCTGAGTTTCATTTATCCTTTCAATTTGATTATTCATTGATTTGATATCTGCTCTAGTCTCACTCGTTGTAGCACAAATTTGCTCTAATTTGACATTGGCTTTTATCAATTCTCGGCTTTCATCCCTTGTATCTTTTTTTCGATTACCAAAAAATGTTAGTGCTGAGAAAACAAAGAGTATAATGGTCATTAAAAAGGATAAGCTGATAGTCGTTTCTGGAGTCATAACTTACTCCGTTTTAGTATCCAGTTCAGGAAGTCCCGTTGCAACCGAAGTCAGCAGGGACAAAATCGCTGCTACTAAAGCGGTTGAACCTACCATAACCCAATCAATTTCCTGTAACATAGCCGTCGTACCTATAGTAGCTACTGCCGTTTGTGCAGCTGTTTTAATTGCTCTGATTCCTGCTGCCATTGCCCATTCCTTTAAGTTATACTTTTTCATTAAACAATTCTCCTTTCGCCTATTCAGGCATAATAAAAGAGCGTTTAACGCACGCCCATGCGAGATACCTTTGGATCACTTCCTTCCTCAGCGCCGTAAAGCGGATTTTGTATCAAATAACTCATTGTTTAAACGCACTATCTCTTCTCTCAATGTATCCACCCTCCTCTCTAATTCATTATTTTTGCTTTTTAAATCACTTAGTTCCCATGATACGGATAGTTCGCTATTTTTTACAATACAGTCTAGTTCTTGCACTGCTTTAGAGATATATGGTATGACAACTTCTGGATTTATCGCTAGTGTACCACCCAAATTCTCGACAAGCTGCGGATCTATTTCTTGTAAATTTTGCGCAATATAACCTATCGACCTTTGAAATCCTGTCTTTTTAAAGATAAAGGATTCATGCTTAAATCTCCTTATTGCATCAAGCCCGCATACATCAGTATCCATAATATTTGCTTTAATTTTAGCATCAGATACCCATGATGTTTTGCAATAATAATCTGCTCCTGTGACATCCTCATACTGTAGATAATCAGTGCTGCTATCAGGATGTCCATGATATATTTGTCTGATATTGCGAAAACCACCTCCAGTAACATTAGAAACGACCACGTAACCTTTTCCATTTTTAGGCTGAACTGGAAAGTTCGATGATCCTAAAAATATATGTCGCTCCGTCCAACCTGATGGATTTAAGCCAAAATTCAGTGTGTACCATGATGCACCGCTATTGCCGTTGATATCTGTTTGTCCCAATGATAAAAACTTTGCGCCAGTATCAGCAGATAGTAATATACCTCTGCTGGTACTGCTGGTGTAGGATGATGCAATTCCTCCACAGTGATTGTTATTGATAAACAAATCCATGCGCCCATTCCCTATAACTACTTTTGTATTTTCTGTTCCTAGACTCGTAAATGATCCAGTTAACAGTGCATCATCAGCTTTCAGCTTACCTGCATGTGTTACATAAAAAGGGGCACCTGTCATAGATTCAGCTGTGCTGCCTGCGTAGAAAGCATACATCCCGGCGCTTTGCATTACGGTATATTTTCCATCATTTATACCTATCAGTCTTGTTTCCTTGATACCAAATCCGCCTATCTTGCCAGAGTTAGCAGTTATCTCCCCTGTCATGGATAGATTCCCGCTTGTATCACCATACAGCACCCTACTACCAGCATTGTTATAAATGGATAACGCACCATTATTGACACGTAATCCCCCAGCGTTAATCACAACGCTCATATTGCCTGTTACTTCTGATTGTGCTGGTGCCCAGTAAGATGGGTCAATAGCCGCCGAATTAGCTTCACAGAGAAAAGGTCTATTAAAAGCTATGCGCCCTTTAAAATCTCTGCCATATAGATATACTCTTACATACTCTACTTCTTTATCTTCAACCTCTATATACTTGCCTACCCGCACCCATTTATGGGATGTATCTCTGACAGACCCTGAACTGCTGGTGCCATCGGTATAATATATATTGATAATGTAAGTTGCAAGCGGATTTGTAGGCCCTGCCACATAATCAGAGTTTGTCAAAAACTCTGTAGATATGTAAAAGCCTTTTACCTTGCGCCCGATATCTATACGCTGATACCAACTACTGCTCGCAGTTCCAAACGCAGTGGAATTAAGCCAAAGAGCACGCCCTGTGCTGCTTCCCCATGTCGTTGCTCTGCCGCCTGTACATGTCGACGCTAATGATTTGTTCCAACAAGCTGTATCATTTGTAAAATCAGAATTCTCTATGAGATTTATTCGATTATATGATTCCTTGATACCCACTGATAAACTATCCACCTTTTGTGTGATGGTTGAGCTTATGTTATTTACGGTATCCTTGGTCGCATATGTATCGCTTACTGTTGTTTTAAATCCGTTAACATCAGCAACCAAAGAATTAAGCTTAGTTGATGTATAAGATGCAGTGGATTCAATTGAAGACACTCTGCCAGTCAATCCATTTACACTTTGTTCAAACTGTGTCTGTT
>NZ_JAHOOJ010000048.1:0-4956 GCF_019132535.1 Erysipelatoclostridium sp. DFI.2.3
AAGATGAGTCAGATTACCTGGCAGCGTGCTATCTTCACTGGAGCCAGTCCAGATATTGTCGCCGCTGATATGCTTAACTTCTGTGTTCGGGATGAGAACAGGTGTGTCCACATCGCTATCGCCACCAGATCACTTTGAGGTCTACCCCTCAAAACTGAATAACAGTTGACAGTTTCTTTTTGTACCACCTGGTACGTGTGATTAAGTCCTCGACCTATTAGTATCAGTCAACTCCATGTATCGCTACACTTCCATCTCTGACCTATCCACCTCGTCGTCTTCAAGGGGTCTTACTTCGTTATACGAATGGGAGATCTCATCTTGGAGTAGGCTTCGCGCTTAGATGCTTTCAGCGCTTATCCCTTCCCTACTTAGCTACCCAGCTATGCTCCTGGCGGAACAACTGGTGCACCAGCGGTAGGTCCATCCCGGTCCTCTCGTACTAAGGACAGCTCTCCTCAGATCTCCAACGCCCACAACAGATAGGGACCGAACTGTCTCACGACGTTCTGAACCCAGCTCGCGTACCGCTTTAATGGGCGGACAGCCCAACCCTTGGAACCGAATTCAGCTCCAGGATGCGATGAGCCGACATCGAGGTGCCAAACCTCGCCGTCGATGTGAACTCTTGGGCGAGATCAGCCTGTTATCCCCAGGGTAGCTTTTATCCGTTGAGCGACGGCCCTTCCATTCGGCACCGCCGGATCACTAATCCCGACTTTCGTCCCTGTTCGACTTGTTTGTCTCACAGTCAAGCACGCTTCTGCATTTGCACTCGTCGATTGATTTCCATCCAATCTGAGCGTACCTTTGGGCGCCTCCGTTACTCTTTAGGAGGCGACCGCCCCAGTCAAACTGCCCACCTGACACGGTCCCTCACCCAGTTCATGGGTGCAGGTTAGAACTTCAATCAAACAAGAGTGGTATCCCAACAGCGGCTCCTCGTATACTGGCGTACACGTCTCACAGCCTCCCACCTATCCTGTACATCTTTGATCAAAATTCAATATCAGGCTACAGTAAAGCTCCATGGGGTCTTTCCGTCTAGTTGCGGGTAACCTGCATTTTCACAGGTACTAAGATTTCACCGAGTCTGCTGCCGAGACAGCGCCCAAATCGTTACGCCTTTCGTGCGGGTCAGAACTTACCTGACAAGGAATTTCGCTACCTTAGGACCGTTATAGTTACGGCCGCCGTTCACTGGGGCTTCAATTCATTGCTTCTCCTTGCGGATGACAAATCCTCTTAACCTTCCAGCACCGGGCAGGCGTCACCCCCTATACTTCGTCTTGCGACTTTGCAGAGAGCTGTGTTTTAGTTAAACAGTCGCTTGGGCCTCTTCACTGCGGCTCTCTTTTACAAGAGCACTCCTTATCGCTAACTTACGGAGTCATTTTGCCGAGTTCCTTGGCAACAGTTCTCTCGCTCACCTCAGGATTCTCTCCTTGCCCACCTGTGTCGGTTTTGGTACGGGCCGCTATGGAATTATCACTAGAAACTTTTCTTGGAAGCTGGCATCATGTGCTTCAGTACTTGTCCAAGGACGTTCCCTTACCTGTCACATCTTACATCCCGCTGACGCATTTCACTGTCAGCCTGCTATATGCTTTGACCACAATCCGTTCAGTGGCTCACACTAGCCTTCTCCGTCATTCCTTCATTTCCATCGCGGGTACAGGAATATCTGCCTGTTTTCCATCCACTACGCCTTTCGGCCTCGCGTTAGGTCCCGACTTACCCAGGGCGGACGAACCTTCCCCTGGAATCCTTGGGCTATCGGTGTGTAGGATTCTCACCTACATCTCGCTACTCACACCGGCATTCTCTCTTCCATGCTCTCCACCGCTCCTTACGGTACGGCTTCTACGTGCATGCAACGCTCCCCTACCACTCAACTCTAAAGTTGAATCCGCAGCTTCGGTAGTATGCTTAGCCCCGGTACATTTTCGGCGCAGGGTCACTCGACTAGTGAGCTGTTACGCACTCTTTGAAGGATGGCTGCTTCTGAGCCAACCTCCTAGTTGTCTGTGCATCCCCACATCCTTTTCCACTTAGCATACATTTTGGGACCTTAACTGGCGGTCTGGGCTGTTTCCCTTTTGACCATGGACCTTATCACCCACAGTCTGACTGCCGAGTACGTCTGCATGGCATTCGGAGTTTGATTATACTCAGTACCCCGGGATGGGGCCATCGTACATTCAGTGCTCTACCTCCATGCGACTCTGCCTCGACGCTAGCCCTAAAGCTATTTCGGGGAGAACCAGCTATATCCGTGTTCGATTGGAATTTCTCCCCTAGCCACAACTCATCCGCCAACTTTTCAACGGGGGTCGGTTCGGTCCTCCATTCAGTTTCACCTGAACTTCAACCTGGTCATGGCTAGATCACACGGTTTCGGGTCTACATCATCGTACTGTCGCCCTATTAAGACTCGCTTTCGCTTCGGCTCCGTATCTTCTACTTAACCTCGCACGATAACGTAACTCGCCGGTTCATTCTACAAAAGGCACGCCATCACCCTTTAACGGGCTCTGACTTCTTGTAAGCATACGGTTTCAGGTTCTATTTCACTCCGCTCCCGCGGTTCTTTTCACCTTTCCCTCACGGTACTGGTTCACTATCGGTCACTTGGGTATATTTAGCCTTGACGGATGGTCCCGCCTGCTTCCGACAAGATTTCTCGTGTCTCGCCGTACTCAGGATACCACTAGGCTTCGCTAGACTTTCAGTTACGGGACTTGCACCCTCTCCGGTCGGCCTTTCAATGCCGTTCTCTTAGCCATGCTCTTGCCATTTCGTGGTCCTACAACCCCAGATCAAGATCTGGTTTGGGCTCCTCCGCGTTCGCTCGCCGCTACTTACGGAATCATTCTTATTTTCTTTTCCTCCGGATACTTAGATGTTTCAGTTCTCCGGGTACCTCCCTCATGAGCTATGTATTCACTCATGGGTGACAGCTCATTACTGCTGCCGGGTTTCCCCATTCGGATATCGACGGATCTTTGTGTACGTACCACTCCCCGTCGCGTTTCGCCGTTTGTTGCGTCCTTCTTCAGTTCCAAGTGCCTAGGCATCCACCGTACGCCCTTATTCACTTAATCACGATTAAGTTTTAAGCGTTCATTTCTTTGCTTAGGTTATTGCTTGAGTTTTCTGTTTTTGTTTAACTTTCTACTCGTGAATATCTATGTTGTTTACAACTTTCGTTATAGACCTTCATATGTCTTCTGTTATTCAGTTTTCAAAGATCGACTTCTTTTTCGTTTGGAAGATCAGTCTTCCAAAACTGAACAGGAAATGTTCGATAACTCTTTACTTCTTTTGTACTTTCTCCTTAGAAAGGAGGTGATCCATCCCCACGTTCCCGTAGGGATACCTTGTTACGACTTAACCCCAGTCATCGGTCCTACCTTCGACGGCTCACTCCTTACGGTTATGCCACCGGCTTCGGGTATTACTGACTCCCATGGTTTGACGGGCGGTGTGTACAAGGCCCGAGAACGTATTCACCGCAGCATGCTGATCTGCGATTACTAGCGATTCCGACTTCATGAAGTCGAGTTGCAGACTTCAATCCGAACTGAGACGACCTTTATGAGATTCGCTTCACATCACTGTGTCGCTGCTCTTTGTGGTCGCCATTGTAGTACGTGTGTAGCCCAGGCCATAAGGGGCATGATGATTTGACGTCATCCCCACCTTCCTCCGGTTTGTCACCGGCAGTCTCGCATGAGTCCCCAACTTGATGCTGGTAACATGCGACAAGGGTTGCGCTCGTTGCGGGACTTAACCCAACATCTCACGACACGAGCTGACGACAACCATGCACCACCTGTGTGATCCATAATTATCCCCCTATCTCTAGGGTATTTGTTTCCATGTCAAGGCCTGGTAAGGTTCTTCGCGTTGCTTCGAATTAAACCACATACTCCACCGCTTGTGCGGGCCCCCGTCAATTCCTTTGAGTTTCACACTTGCGTGCATACTCCCCAGGCGGAGAACTTATTGCGTTAACTGCAGCACTGAATTCCTCCAACACTTAGTTCTCATCGTTTACGGCGTGGACTACTAGGGTATCTAATCCTATTTGCTCCCCACGCTTTCGTGCCTCAGTGTCAGTTACAGACCAGGCGACCGCCTTCGCCACTGGTGTTCCTCCATATATCTACGCATTTTACCGCTACACATGGAATTCCATCGCCCTCTTCTGCACTCCAGCATACCAGTTTCCATAGCTTACAATGGTTGAGCCATTGCCTTTTACTACAGACTTAGTACGCCACCTACGCACCCTTTACGCCCAATGATTCCGGATAACGCTTGCCACCTACGTATTACCGCGGCTGCTGGCACGTAGTTAGCCGTGGCTTTCTGGTAAGCTACCGTCACTCCCATAGCATTTCCTCTATGAGCCGTTCTTCACTTACAACAGAGCTTTACGATCCGAAGACCTTCTTCACTCACGCGGCATTGCTCGTTCAGGGTTTCCCCCATTGACGAAAATTCCCTACTGCTGCCTCCCGTAGGAGTTTGGGCCGTGTCTCAGTCCCAATGTGGCCGTTTACCCTCTCAGGCCGGCTACGCATCATCGCCTTGGTGGGCCGTTACCTCACCAACTAGCTAATGCGCCGCAGGTCCATCCATGTTCACGCCTTGATGGGCGCTTTAATATACTGAGCATGCGCTCTGTATACCTATCCGGTTTTAGCTACCGTTTCCAGCAGTTATCCCGGACACATGGGCAGGTTACCTACGTGTTACTCACCCGTTCGCCACTAAGTCTCTTTGGAAGCAAGCTTCCTCGAAACTTCGTTCGACTTGCATGTATTAGGCATGCCGCCAGCGTTCATCCTGAGCCAGGATCAAACTCTCCATTTGATTTAGCTCTAACGCATGACTTGCGTTTGAATTTCATTTTTGTTATCGTTATACCGAGAATATTGTTTTCTCAAA
>NZ_JAHOOJ010000049.1:0-3896 GCF_019132535.1 Erysipelatoclostridium sp. DFI.2.3
ACAAGGTCCTTGATCTGCTTTGTCGAAATAAAAGATGTGTTCATAGTATTTTTCCTCCTGTAAGTATGTTTCGTATCTACATTCTTACCCGCTTTTTACTATTTACACATCTTTTGCTATATTCCCACGACTGGAAATGTACGGCGGTATATTTGTTTCATTCACATATATGCCTCCTTCTCTTTCACGAACCATAAAATCTACAGACTACCGGCATACGATGATTTCTGAATCAATCGAACCAAAACCAATGAATCTTGTTATTGTGTTTGATAACGATGACAACCCAGGGCGTTTCTTGCAGGAATTGAGACAACGCTCTATGATTGACATAGAAGATGGTTACCGATACGATTGCATTTTATCTGGCCAACCAGAAGTAAAACACTTGGGTGCTTGTAATTACGAGATAACATACCCTTTATCCGTCATAAAGAAAGGTTCAGAGCGGTGCTTTAATCTAACACGTACCGATAATATGATAACGATTAAAGGAGCGTATAAAGCCGGTATCCGCTATGAGATAACCCCCCATTACAATGGAGAGATCACAGTAGGAGGATATACGATACGTAATATCCATACCGCTAAGAAGATAATCCTGGATGGTGAGAGTATGCTCATAACAGAAGATGGTAAAAACAAATATTCTGATGCAATGTTTACCAAGTTTCCCAGTTTGGGACCGGGCGACCACATCATCACGGTGAGTAACACAAACGCTGATGTGGTGATGTATTACAGCCCAGTATATCTATAGGAGGTGACATATGTTAAGTGTCAAGACACAAGACGGATGGCTGCCTATCACAGTAGCCACGAACGCATATGTAGAAAAGGACGAAGAGGGCGAAGAAACGCTCTCTTTTGATGTTCCGCCAGATTCAGAGTTATTTACGTATTTAAAGACCGAGGCAGAAGTAAGGACAGAGGATAACCTCTATCTTATCAAGGGTGTAAACAAGCTGATCACGCAGGCCACGATTACCTGCGAACTGGATATGGATGATTGGAAGGCATCGTATTATCTGAAAACAGCAGATATTGCTGCACTGCAGACAAAAAACATAGGCGATGTATTGAATTATATCAAGCCTTCAGGGTGGACGGTAACCGGCGAAGAGGTCAGAACGATCAGACGCACACCGGATAAGGAAAAATGCAACGGGTACGATGTACTGATGCGCTGCAAGGTGGTATATGATGTGCAGTATGATTTTGATTGTTTGAGCAAGGTCGTTACTGTGATAGATCCATACGCTTCTATAGACACCGGATTGTATGTAACTCCAGAGTTAAACATGAAGGACCACACATATAAGGAAAGTAGCACAGGGCTTGTCACAAGGCTTTACTGCTACGGTGCTGATGATTTGACATTTTCCGATATAAACGACGGGAAGCCGTATATCGACCTGCAGGGCTACAAAGGCAAGCCGATAGTGACCTCATGGATAGATGGGCGATACACGAACAAGGAAAGCCTTCTGGCGGACGGAAGGAAGAAGCTGCAGGAGTTGGCAGCACCGGTTGGATCATACACAATCAATATGATAGACCTTGCCGCGGTAGATGATAAGTACAAAGACTTGAAGGTGAAAATTCGAGAGACAGCGCATTGTATCATTGATCCTGTCAGAGGCATCGATGTACCACACCGTATCGTAAAAATCCGAAAGTACCTACTGGATGAAGAAAGGTCGAACAATACGATTACACTGTCTAATGAACCTCGTAAAATAACGGATATGATAAACCAGATGCAGGAAAACGTGACCGAACTTACGCAGGATGGATATAAGAAAGAAACGACTATCCGGAACAATTCTGAAAGCATTGAGTTGATTGCAAAAGGGCTAGGAGAAGCTCAGTTGAAATTGCAGGAAGACCAGATCGTTGCGCTTATATCGAAGGCGATAAACAACGGTAACTCCATGCAGACTATGCAGGTGATTATAGATATCCTTGGTCTGACAATAAAGAATGGTGGAATCAAGGTATACGATGGTAACAACAGCCTTGTACTCTATGTGGATCAGAATTCTAAAAAGCTGGTTATGAATGGCTCGATAGAATCACAATCAGGTCATATCGGTGGATGGTCTTTAAATTCAGAAGGACTGACTGCTTCTTATACTGCAAACATACCCAATTATACCTCTGCAGATACTGAAAAAATAAAACAGTTCATTCTTGGTCAAATCACTTTGACTGATGCAGAATATGATTATTTAGACATAGATCGAAGTGGGACGATTACTTCCGCTGATTACGTTATTATGAAAAATGTTATTTCTGGATTGCATTCCCATACGTGGCGATATGATTATGTAATATCGCCGTATGACCCTGCAAAGTTTGTAAAAGTACATATAGATATGGGAAATGGCACATCAAGGGACAGGTATATCAGTTTGATGGGTATTTCTACAGATGCCATGAGATATGTAAATGACAAGGTACGTGGATAGGAGGTGATTGAATGGATATAGTAGTAACACAAATTAAACAGATTGGTAGAGAGATAATGCTTGACGGAAACAGTCTTGTAGGTTATCAGCACTCGGCCAATCTTTTTATTAAGCTTATTAAAGACACATCGGAAACAAATCCATTTAAGGGAATGGTGTTATCTGGTTACTGTACTAGTTGGAAATCAGATATGCCGATCGTATGTCCTCTACAGGAAAAAGATGATGGGACATACATTTTGTTGCCTGATGGGGTGTTTGAAAACGAAGGCGATGTATATTTGTCTTTGGCAGCGATTGACGAAAATAAAATCGTTATCACATCTAACAGATTAGCTCTACAAGTAGATGTATCCAACAAAATCAAAGCTGCAGTTTCTCCACCGGAAGAATATTGGCAAAGAGAAGTATTAAGTGCTATGAAATCATGGTATACGAGTACTGTTGATCCTTATTTTGAAAAAAGCAAAGAGAAATTAGATGATTTGATAGACCAAACTAACGAATCTCAAAAGGATGTAAAAAATGCGGTAGCACAATGTTATGATGCTATATCAGCACTGCAGCTTGAAACATTCGATATGGACGGCGGTGACCCGTTCACACAAGCGAGCGAAGAAGACATTGATGTAAACGGTGGATATCCGATTTAAAGAGAGGAGAATGAGAAATGCCATTTTATACAATAAGACCACGTGCTGGAACAAAGGCACAATGGGAACAATCAAATATGGTTTTGAAAGAACGCGAAATCGGTTATGAAATACCGAATGCAGGTGTTGGAAAGGGAATCGTTAAAATGAAAATGGGGGATGGAGTAACACCTTGGAATAGTTTACCTTATGCAATACCTGTCCCATTAACACCTAGCGATATCGTTACGACGGATTCAACATCCAATGCAAAAGTACCTAGTGCCGGATATTGTAAAAAGAAATTCGATGATATAAAAACAGAATTAAACGGAAACACTGTTCAATTAACTAATTCGGTATATCTTCCTCCGGCCAATATGTATAGAAGTGGGAAAGTTATTTATTTAAAGTGTGCTGGTTATATGCAAAAGGAATTGGCAGCGAACGGAGAGACTACGATAGCTACGCCGTCGATGATTCCGGAAGCTTTTCGCCCGACAGTAGATCTAAATTTCTATGAAATCGTAGGTAGTACAAAAATTATCGCAAAGATAAATATTAAACAGGATGGAACTATTTTGTTTTCCCCTCTTGAAAAAATAGTAAAGGATGTTGGCGTCAACATACACCTTACATATATAACAGGAAAATCTACTATCTAACGAAAGGAGCATTAAGATATGGAATTTATTAAACTGAAAAATGGCAGTAGATATCAGCTGATCACAGACGGATTCAATGTCGGAGATAATCATGTGAAACTTGCTTTCATTGCTGATAGATCACTAAA